>JALRFG010000073.1 GCA_023253795.1 Methylocystis sp. | reverse complement strand
GGATGCTCGGCGCGCAGACGCACGCACGAACCATCCGCCAGCCATAGCCGGCCTCGTTTGGGTTGTTTGGCGGGAACCTTCAGCCCCTCGCGCCGCCAGATCCGTTCGACCCGCTTGTCGTTGACCACCCATCCGGCATTCCGCAGCAACGCGGCAATCTTGCGATAGCCATAGCGCCCATACTGGCGAGCGAGTTCAATGATGTCGGCCGTGAGCCTCTCTTCATCTTCTCGCCCGGTCGGAATGCGTCGTTGTGTGGAACGATGCTGCCCGAGCACCCGGCAAACCCGGCGCTCGGACACGCTCATCTGAATGCGAATGTGGTCGATGCAGGCCCGACGACGCGCGGGGCTTAAAAGTTTCCCCGGGCGGCCTCAGCCAGGATCATCTTGTCAAGCGTCAGGTCCGACACCGCCTTGCGCAGACGCGCGTTCTCGGTCTCAAGTTCCTTCAAACGCTTGACCTGAGCTATTCCAAGCCCGCCGTATTCTTTCCGCCAACGGTAGTAGGTCACCTCGGTCGTTCCAACCGAACGAACCGCGTCAGCCACGCTTTTCCCCTGTGAAACAAGAATATCTACCTGTCGTAGCTTTGCGACAATTTCTTCCGGCGTCGGTCTTTTCCTGGGCATATCCGTCCTCCTTCTCCTGTCCGAAGACATACATCAAGGTGGACCAATTCATTGGGGGTGGATCATTACACAGACGGATTGTAGACAGTTTATATAAAGCAAATACAATGTGTTAAGTAACTTGCGGAATACGAAGCGCTAATCATTGGACGCCGCCTGTCGGCGTCTCATTGGTCAGACCAATCATCAAAACCGGGCGCTTCGCCCGGCTTTTTTGTTGCGTTGCTCCGAGCCGCCACCATATTCAAGGCATTCTCATCAGGCGGCGCGACATCATGATGCTGATCAATTCAGAAGATAAAGCGACAGATCGCGTATTAAACGCCATCGCCCATATGCCGACGCGCAGCCTTGATGCGGTTGTCGAGAAGGATTTCTTCCGCAAGTTGACCGACGCCGATTTCATGCGGCTGGCGACGCATCTCGCCCGCAAAAGTTACGATGAAGGCGGCTGTCCGATTGGCGCGGTGATCATCGACAATGCAAGCCGCGCCATCGTCGGCAAAGGTCACAATACGCTGGTTCAAGACGACGATCCCTATAATCACGGCGAGACGGCCGCCATGCGCGACGCCGGCCGACGCGACTTCAGTCAGACCACGCTCTTTACGACGCTCAGCCCCTGTGATGTCTGCACCGCGCTGATTGGCGCAAGAGGATTTAAGCACGTTGTTGTCGGAGACGTCACCAACGCCTCAGGCAATGAGGATGTCTTGCGCGCGAAAGGCGTTGTTGTCGAGGTGCAGGAGGATCCCGCCGGCATTGCGCTGTATCGTCAATTCAGATGCGAGAATCCCGATCTCGACCTGGAGGACTGGAAGGGCCTAGCGGCGGTAAACAATAAGAACGCCCTTCGGTAGCGCTTTGTCGCTGTGCGGCATGCCGCTTGGACAAAAGAGTGCGTATTCACCCGATCAGCGCAAGAAACGCGCCACTCAACAGCATGCCGAGCGACAAGCCGGCTGAGCTGACGATGGCGTCGAGAATATCCGCGCCGCGTCCGGGCACATATTGCTGAAGAAACTCCAGCAGGAAACTTAGGCTCACAACGCTCGCCCAGAACATCAGGCGTTGCTGACGCAAACGATAGCCAGCTATAGCGATCGCGCCGGTTCCGGCGTAGGCGATCATATGTTCGATTTTGCCCGCAAATCCTGTATGCGGGCGCGCGCTTCCGGGCAGCAAAGATAAAATGATGATGATCCCCACGCAGAACCATGTCGCATAACGGGCGATACGCTGAAAGCGTATGGCGTCGCTGGACATCTCAAAAATCTTCCACGATCCGCTCGCGATCGCCAATGACCGGCAGAAAACCGGCGACGCGCTCGAACATCGTCAGCATGTCGTCCGGTGAAATAGCCGAAAGGGCGCCGCGTTCTTCAAGCAACTCGTTCAACAGCAGAGTCAGCAGCCCTCGCTGCGACGGCGCCAGCGCCGAGAGTTGATCCTGCCCGATCAACCGCGCGAGTTTTCTGGACAGCAGATCATATTCGGATTGGGCCAATCGATTCATGGGAACGCTTTCGGCGATACGGATTGATGCGACATGCAACATCTTGCCGGCTGTCGGCAACCGGACGCGTGGTTTACCGCGCGAGATTATTCCACTAGGCTCGTGTCATACAGTCTTTAACGCACTGCGACTTTGTGGAGCCCGCTTATGCATAACGTCAGCAAAATTCTCCTTGGCGGCCTGCTGGTGGCGTTCGGCCTTAGCGACGCGAATGCGCGGCCTCTGGGACGCGCGGGCGTCGGCGTCGGCGCCCCCGGCGCTGGAGCGACCGTTCGCGGGCCTGCCGGGGTCGGCGGCGCACATATCGGCGCTCCGGGCGCCGGCGCCACTGTTCGCGGGCCTGCCGGCGTCGGCGGCGCCAATGTCGGCGCGCCAGGAGCCGGCGCGACCGTTCGCGGGCCTGCCGGCGTAGGGAGATAATCCTGAGGACGCGCCTCAACCGCCCCGAAGCCGACGTCCATTAACGCCGAAGCCGTCATACTCAGCGTTTTATTGGATCAAAGGGATTTCTGGAGCGGGCGAAGGGAATCGAACCCTCGACATACAGCTTGGGAAGCTGTCGTTCTACCACTGAACTACGCCCGCGCTGGATCACCCTAGCCCTGCCGGGCAAGGGTTTCAACGATCTCAAAAGCAGGTGATGGCGGAGAGGGGGAGATTCGAACTCCCGATACAGTTGCCCGTATGCCGCATTTCGAGTGCGGTGCTTTCAACCACTCAGCCACCTCTCCAAAGGGGCGGCGACGAGCGGCCAAAAACCCTCGCGCCAGAATGGCAGAGCCTGATAACATGCGCCGCCGCGCCGGATCAAGCGCATCGGTTGCGCAGGGATCGAAAATCCCGACGACACAAAAAGATGGCGGCCGCGTTGCGTTCTCCGCCGAGCTGAATATAGTGCGCCTCGCTGGAGGGGTGGCCGAGTGGTTGAAGGCGCACGCCTGGAAAGTGTGTATACGGGAAACCGTATCGCGGGTTCGAATCCCGCCTCCTCCGCCAGCCCACATCCATGGCGGCGCCGATTCATATTATCGCGCGCGTCACAAAGATCCGCGCGCTGGCGAACATCCCCGACGCATTCACATAAGGTTCATACTGAGCTGGTTAAACACTTCCTATCAGCGTGGCGGCGCTTTTGTGCCTGCCCTCTGAACAACGCCCGCCCGACGCCGGATGTAAGCGCGGGCGGGTTTTCTTTTTTTCAGGATTAAGTCGGCTTCAATCTTTCCGCGCCAAAGTGATTTGGTCCGTTCAATGTATTGCGTCACGGGCATCGTGTGTCTGAGGCCGTCCGGCGCAAAGTCGGGCGGCCTTTTATGCTTGCATGAGGCTGTTTGGCTGAATGGGATGTTAATGCGGCGTAATTGACGTCTTTTCATCCTGCGGTTCTTTAGTTTTACTCAGCAGCTTCTCTACCCACCGATCCATCGCATCGAGTTCATGGTGTAATTCTTCATTATGCCCATCAAGCGCCTCAATACAGCGGGCGGCGTCTTCTAGGGTTGGGGAGCCAGCGCAAGGCTCTTCCTGACAATCCTGCCGCCAACAACGGTGACCGGTTAATTCGCATTTTCTGTCCTCACTCATCCTGCCCTCCCTCAAAGGCAAGCCCCAAATGACCAAGGTTGCGCTTATCCTGTGGCTCTATACAGGACCAGTTAATCTAGATTTGATAGAACCACTCGGCATTTAACGATCATATTTATCGATATTAATGTCAACATTGGCAGGCAGGACGTAATTGACAGCACGATACATAAGTATTTCTATAGAAAGAAAGGAGAAATAGATGAAAAACTTCAGGCTCTTCATTCTGCCCCTTACCGCAATGAGCGTTCTCGGCGCCGCGACGCTCATAGCCCCTGCTTCAGCGCAGGCAAAGACTAAATCCCCGACAACGAAAAACCAGCCGCATAAAACCCGGCATAACTCGTCGCATTATCTGATCCCTAGCCACAACCACAGCTATGATCGTCATGATACGCGCTCGCCGAAATGGCATCCGACAATCCAGGAGCATCGCCACGTGCACGACTGAGGTCACGTGCATGACTGAGGTTAAGTCGGGCTGCTCTTAATAAAAGCGGAGCGGCGCGCTATTTGCGCTGGCGCGCAATCACCAGCTCCGCATCAACGCCAAGCAACCGCGCCAGCGCTTTGACGCGGTTGAGCACCCGATCGCTGGCGAGGTCCGCCAATGTCTCAGGCACGGTGAGCGTCAGCGCAGACTCGGCCAGCCGCATCGAGGTGCGCGGCAACACGCCCGGCATTGAGGCTGACAGCAGATAAGCGACGCGCATCGCAGCGCCGAGCACGCGCGCGCGCAGGAACAGACGCGTCGTGAGAATGCTCCGCAATTCAGCGATGGCGTCGCCGCCCTCCGGCCCCTCATGACGCAGCACGATCGCCATCGATAAAAACGCCCGGCCGGGATGATCGATGGAGACGAAGGGTCCCTGCGTCACAACATTCAAGGCGCGTTGGGCGCGATATTCCGGATGCGCGCGCCAGGCGATATCTGAGAGAAGGCAGGCGGCATGACGCAGGCGCTTCTCTTCATCGGTTTCGTCGATAGAGCCGGAGCGCATGAAATCATCGATCCAGGCGATCAGCTCGTCGCCATATCCCGGCGCACGCGCAAACACGCCTTCTAGTTCGCGCGAGGCGAACAGGAGCGGATCGACGGCGCGCTCAGAGGCTGACAGGCGATCATAGATCAACCCTTCGCGCACGCCGGCGGCGGAGATCACGATCTCGCGCGGTTTGGCGCGGCGAATAATCTCGTCCAGCACAATCGCGCCATAGGCAAGCAACGGACGACGCGCTGTGGACACGACATCAATATCGTCAATGGCGTCGCTATCGATTGACTCAACCAGTTCGGCGAAATCCGCCGCCTCACCGGTCTGGATACGATAATTATGCATCACGCCAAGCGGATAATGGCGCTGTTTCATGTGCAGCTTGGCGAGCGAGCGCCATGTGCCGCCAACAGCGTAAAAGGTGCGGCCCTTGAGGTGATCGAGCGGCTTTGCGGTGGCGATGGCCTTGCGCGCAATTTTGATCGCCTCGCGCGGCGACCGACGCGAAGCGTCCATCAAGGCCAGCCCGCCCAGTGGCAAAGTTACGCCCTTGCCAAGCTCCTCGCCCTTCACATCAATCAATTCAAGCGAGCCGCCGCCAAGATCGCCGACGACGCCATTGGGTTTGTGAATGGCTGAAATCACGCCCAGCGCCGATAATTCCGCCTCACGACGACCCGAGAGCAGTTGAATATCGCAGCGGATCACTTCGCGCGCCGCTTCCAGAAAAGCGGCGCCGTTTTCTGCGTCGCGCGCTGCCGCAGTCGCAAGCGCGTGAATTTCGGAGACCTCCATCATATCGCATAAGGCGCGATAGCGACGCAGCGCTTTCATCGCCTTCTCGACGCCCTCTTCCGGTAACCGGCCAGTGGTCAACACGCCCCGTCCAAGACCGCACATCGCTTTCTCGTTGAAGATCGGCGTCGGCGCACGCGACAATGCCTGATAGACGACAAGACGGACAGAGTTTGAGCCAATATCAACAATAGCGACAGGTCTGGACAGCGTCTCCGTCACAGAGACCGGCTCAGAGCGCGCGCGCAGAAACGATTTAAGCATTTTTGGTTTTCTTAACCAGCGAGCGCGGACGCCAATCCTTTAGCGATTTACCGCGTCCCGAGAGACTGGGATGAGTCATGAAATATTGATGCGCATTGAAATGTTCTTCGCCCGCCGCTGGCGTAATCCGTTGGGATGAGCCATCGGGCATCACACGATAGCTTTGCTCATTATCCATCAGATTAGCGACCATGATCTGGTCGAGCAATTGTTGATGAACGGTTGGATTTACAATCGGCATGAGCGATTCAACGCGGCGGTCAAGATTGCGCGGCATCAGATCGGCCGAAGAAATATAGACAGAGGCGCGGGTGTGCGGTAGCGGATGGCCGCCGCCAAAGGCGTAGACGCGCGCATGTTCGAGAAAACGTCCGACAATCGATTTGACGCGAATGTTTTCTGACAGGCCCGGCACGCCCGGCCGCAGGCAACAAATGCCACGTACGACAAGATCGATCGAAACGCCGGCGCACGACGCCGTGTACAGCGCATCAATGATTTCAGGATCGACAAGCGCGTTGCATTTGGCCCAGATCGAACCGGCCTTGCCGGCCTTCACATGGGCGATTTCCTGTTCGATATGGTCGAGCAGCTTCTTCTTGAGTGAAATCGGCGACACCGCCATGCGCTCAAGACCGGCGGGTTCGGCGTAACCGGTGATGTAATTAAAAATCCGTGACACGTCGCGACCGATTACTGGATCAGCGGTGAACACCGAAATATCAGTATAAACACGCGCCGTCACTGGATGGTAATTGCCGGTGCCGACATGGCAATAGGTGACAAGACCGGCGCCCTCGCGCCGAACGACCAGCGAAAATTTCGCATGGGTCTTGAGTTCGATAAAACCAAAGACCACCTGCGCGCCGGCGCGTTCCAGATCGCGCGCCCAGCGAATATTCGCCTCTTCGTCAAAGCGCGCTTTAAGCTCGACAAGCGCCGTAACGGATTTACCGGCCTCCGCCGCTTCGACCAGCGCGCGCACAATCGGGCTGTTGTTCGAGGTGCGATACAATGTCTGCTTGATGGCGATGACATTGGGATCGCGCGCCGCCTGTTGCAGAAACTGAACGACAACGTCGAAGGACTCGTAAGGATGATGAACCGCGAGGTCTTTTTGCTTGATGGCGAGAAAGCAATCGCCGCCATTATCGCGTACGCGCTCTGGAAAGCGCGGGTTATAGGGTTTGAACTTAAGATCCGGACGATCGCGCGCCACCAACTCCGAAAGATCGGTGAGCGCCAGCATCCCGTCGATCTCGAACGTTTCGGTCGGCGCGACATCCAGTTCGTCGGCGACAAGCGCCCGTAATGTTTCCGGCATGTCGGCGGCGACTTCCAGACGGATCACCGAACCACGACGTCGACGCTTGAGCGCTGTCTCAAACAACAGGACGAGATCTTCCGCCTCTTCCTCAACTTCGAGATCGCTGTCGCGAATAACCCGAAACAGTCCCTGCCCGCGCAGCAAATAACCGGGAAAGAGGCGCTGGGCGTTGATCGCGATCAGCGTCTCCAGCAGCATGAAACGCTCGCGTCCTCCTTCGCCGGGCAATTTGACGAAACGTTCAATCTTCGCCGGCAGGCGCACCAGCGCGTGTAGCGTCTTGCGGTCGCCGGGCCGCACCAGTTCGAGCGCCAGCGTCGAACCCAGATTGGGGATGAACGGGAATGGGTGCGCTGGATCAACGGCAAGCGGCGTCAGCACCGGAAAAATGCGGGTCAGGAAGTGTTCTTCCAACCACAGCAGTTCCGGTTTCGACAGATCGGCGGGTTCGACGATGGTGACGCCCGCCTCATCAAGCTCACGACGCAAATCGCGCCAGCGGCGCAATTGTTCATTGGTCAGGCGGGTAGAGCGTTCGGTGATTTTGACAAGCTGCTCGGCAGGCGTCAGCCCATCCTGTGACAGCGCCGTCATCCCCGAACGCATTTGGCCTCGCAGGCCCGCGACGCGAACCATGAAAAATTCGTCGAGATTATTCGCCGAAATTGACAGGAAGCGTAATTGCTCCAGCAGCGGATGATTGCGGTTTGAGGCTTCCTCCAACACCCGCCGGTTGAATTCAAGCCATGACAATTCACGATTGATAAAGCGTTTGGGCGAGTCGAAGAGTTCGCCCGGATGCGCAAGCAGATCGCCCGCCGGGTCCATCACCTCAATGCCGGCGGCCTCGCTGGTCGCCTCATTCGCCGCTTCCACGCTTTCCGTCACAATCGCCATCCTGTCTCCGCCGCCCGACCATTCTGGCATAATATTAACGAAGATGGCGGATGACGCATCCGAAAGGTTAATCCTCCGGCTCCGCTTCCTCGCCGCAGTGTCGGGCCATCACCTCAGCCGCCAGCGCCCGCGTTACGGCCCTACCCTGCGCCATCGCCGCCCGGTCCAGCGCCGTCACAAAGGCGCCCGCAGCTTCCAGCGAACGCTCAAGCCGCAAAGTGGCGTAGGCGAGCGCCGGCTCGTCAACGCTCAACTGCCGGTCACGGCACAGCTTTTCCAGCACGGCGCGAACCAGCGCTTCATCCGGCGCGCCAATCTCGATCGCCGGCGCGCGACGCAGGCGCGACAGCAGATCCGGTAGCGCCACCTCCCCCGGCAGAGGCGCCCGCTGACGGGTCATCAACAGCGACAGGCGATGTTCGATCACAAAATTGAGCAGATGAAACAGCGCCGTTTCATCGACAACCCGGTCCGCGTCGTCAATCAGCATGGGGCCGGGCGTCATCGCCGCCAGCGTCGCCGGAGATGGCAGCGATAGCGGATCGAGAACGCGGGCGCCCGCGCGCGCCGCCCAGATTGCAGCGAGATGGCTTTTGCCGCTGCCGGCGGGTCCGACCAGCATAACGATCCTGTCCGGCCAATCCGGCCATGCTCGGACAAGCGCGAACGCCGCCTCATTGGAT
>JALRFG010000072.1 GCA_023253795.1 Methylocystis sp. | reverse complement strand
GAGTTGCGACCAGATCCAGACCGTCGCAGGCAGGAGCAAAAAACCCGTCATCGCGAAGGGATAGAGCAGCCATCCGAACGCTCTCCACAATCCGGGGGCGGCGGCGCTCGGGTTTTCTCCCCACACCCCCCAATCCGTAACCTGCAGAACGCACAACGCCACGGCAGAAAGAAAAGGCAGGAGGATCGCGGCTGCTTTAAGCCTGTTCACTGGCTTCTCCGGGAGATCGGACGCACAAGCGACCGATCCACTTAACCCTAGGAAGGTTTTTGGAAAGTGACAATCAATTACAGAGCAATGGTCGGGGCAGCAGGATTCGAACCTGCGACCTGAAGTACCCAAAACTTCCGCGCTACCTGGCTGCGCTATACCCCGATTTCAGACAGGTCTGGCTATCATGCGCCAAGGCGCCTCACAAGCCAGCCGGCCTCAGTGGTGAAACGCCGGATGAATCACGGAAGCGCCGGCGACGATGCCAAGCTCTTCGGCGACGCCCGAATTCAGCTCAATCACCGCATAGGCGGGTCCGCCCGAGCTGATCAACTCTTCCGAGAAGGGCATGGTGTTGGCGGCGACGGCGGTGACGACGCCGGCGCGCGACACGAAAACCATGTCGAGCGGCAAATAGGTGTTTTTCATCCACATATGGATGGGCATTTCGACATCGAAAGTGAAAAGCATCCCGTGATCGCGCGCCATCGTCTGGCGGCACATCAGGCCTTTGGCGCGCTGCTCCATGCTGCGCGCAACTTCGACCTTGAAGGGATGCTTACCGCTGGCGGTGACGATTTGCAGATTTTCGCGCGGACGCTCCGGCGCGGGCCGACACTCTTGCGCGTCAGCCGTCGCCGGCTGCGCGTGGGAAATCACGGGCGTAAAACCGGCCACAACAAAAAGCGTGAGGATCACCTGCCAGCGCAGGGACGATCGTGTGGCGGAAGGGATCATGAAAAGATCAGTGAGAGGACGGGATTTTGGCTTCGAGCGGACGCACTTCGGCAGCCATCAAGCCTTTGTCCCCATCACCATAACGCACAAGCACGCTATCGCCCGGCTTCAGCTCGGTCATGCCAAAACGGCGAACGGTCTCCATGTGCAGGAAGATGTCTTCCGTGCCTTCGCCGCGCGTCAGGAAGCCGAAGCCCTTAACGCGGTTGAACCATTTCACGATGGCGATTTCATAGCCGCCAGTCGCCTTGACCTGCACATGCGTGCGTCCTGCGCTCGATTGCGCCGGATGAATCGCCGTCGACTCATCCATGGAGATCACACGGAAAACCTGCGCGCCCTTGGCGCGACGCTGGGCTTCGCAAACAATGCGCGCGCCCTCGAAAGCTGTCTGGAAACCGCTGCGACGCAGGATCGTCACATGCAGCAATACATCCTGTCCGCCTTCATCCGGAATGACGAAGCCGTATCCCTTAGCGACATCAAACCATTTGATGCGACCGGCAATTTCAAAAAGCTCAATATCGACGTCGCCGTTTTCGGCATTGACGTCGGCGGAGCTCAAATCATCCTGAAATGCCACATGCGCCCCCAATCGACCGACCCGTAACGGGAACTAAAACCGGCCCCGTCAGGACGACAAGAATCGTCGACACCGGTGAATCACTTTGTGAAGATACCATTAGCCGCCGACCGGCCAAGCTGCAATTTCACGCCAAAATTGGCTGTGGATACTGATCATGCTTATTGGTCCTGCGAACGACGCGTGCACGCCATCCCCTTCGCGCCAGAAGCTTTCAAAACAAGCCCGCGGCATATGCGCGCCTGCCGAATGAAATCCGAAAAACCAAGGCGCTCAAGAACATATGAATCACAAAGAACATATGGATCGCTCAGCGTCGCCGTGATAAAAGCGACGCAGTTTCTCACGGTCGTCGTTCGCGCGCGATTGATCTCGACGGGGGCATGGCAGCTTCACGCATGTTCCTGATTTTTGGGTCGTGTGGTAGTCAACAGCCCAAGACGCGCACCATACGCCCGTGTTTCTGCTGACCCGCCTGAGGCGGGAGTCGCCGAGCGTTTTACGTCGCGCATGACCATTAAATCTCTGGAGCCGCTTACATGACCGATCTGACCAATGCGACGCAAGACAGGCTTTCATCCGCCGGCGCCGCAGCGACCGATTTCGCCGGCCGCATCGCGAATCGGGAAAACGAACGCTACGGCCTTCATTCGCAGCACCTGAATGAAATGTGGGTGCGCGTGCTCAAGACCATCGGCTATGACGTTGGTTTCACGCGCGGCGTCGGTCCCTATCTGTGGGATCGCAAAGGCAACCGCTATCTCGATCTGCTGAGCGGCTGGGGCGTTTTCGCCATTGGCCGCAATCATCCCTATGTGCGCGACGCGCTGGTCAGCGTGCTCGACGCCGAATTGCCCAATCTCGTGCAGCTTGACGTCTCCGTGCTCGCCGGCGTGCTCGGCGAAATGCTGCTCGAATACACGCCCTGGTTGGATAAGGCGTTTTTCGCCAACTCCGGCGCCGAGTCGGTTGAAGCGGCGATCAAATTCGCCCGCGCGGCGACCGGACGACCCGGGATTCTGCATTGCGCGCATTCATTCCATGGCCTGACCTATGGATCGCTGTCGATGAACGGCGACGAGATTTTCAAAAAAGGGTTTGGCCCGCTGCTGCCCAACGCGCGCGAAGTGCCGTTCGACGATCTCGCGGCGCTCGAAGCGGCGCTGGCGACGCGCGAATATGCGGCGTTTTTCGTCGAGCCTATTCAGGGCAAGGGCGTCAATATTCCAAGCGACGATTATTTGCCGGGCGTGCAGGCGCTTTGCCGCAAATACGGCACGCTGTTCGTCGCCGATGAAATCCAGACCGGCATGGGCCGCACCGGCAAATTCTTCGCCATCGATCATTATCCGGGGCTGGAGCCCGATATGGTCGTCATCGCCAAGGCGTTGTCGGGCGGCCATGTGCCGGTCGGCGCCGTGCTGACGCGCAAGGCGATTTTCGACAAGGTGTTCGATCGCATGGATCGCGCCGTCGTTCATGGCTCCACCTTCAGCAAGACCGATCTCGCCATGGCCGCCGGCATTGCGACGCTGGATGTGATCAAAAACGAGCGCGTCGTCGAGAACTCCGCCGCCAAGGGCGAACGTCTGCTCGCCGCCTTCCGCAAGATGGTCGATAAGTATGAGCTCGTCTGCGATGCCCGCGGCAAGGGATTGATGATCGGCGTCGAATTCGGGCCGCCCCAATCCTTCAAGCTGAAGGCGGCGTGGAATTTGCTCGAAACCGCCAACTCCGGCCTGTTTTGCCAATTGATCTCGATCCCGCTGTTCAAGGATCACAAGGTGCTGACGCAGGTGGCCGGCCATGGCAACCACACGATCAAATTGCTGCCGCCGCTCACCATCACTGACGCCGACTGCGACTGGATTGAAAGTTCCTTCGACGCGGTGATCGCCGATGCCCATAACGCGCCGGCCGCCGTCTGGTCGCTCGGCAAGACGCTGGCGGAAAACGCGATTAAATCGCGCATGAGCGGCTAAGCCGCCAATTTTGCGACAGGGGCGCATGTCTGGCGTAAGCCTTTGTTAACCCTGCCGCATCTTTCCTTGGTGTCGGCGCGTGAAAACGCTGGCCTTTAAGGCATAGCTCACGCTTATATTCCCTCTGGCATGTCCAGAGCGGAGCCGATCGTCATGCGTGTAGCCTCAGTCACCCTTCCACGCCGTTTGCAATTTGTCGCTGTGGTTGGCGCAACGCTTCTCGGTCTTGCTGGCGCCGCGACAGCGCAGGATTTCTCCTCGCCCTATTACCGGCACGGCTGGGGACCGGTGTATTACGATCAGGGCTATTTTGTCGGCATGCCGCAATATCCGGCGGCTGGCTATGGCGGCGGACTCTATCATCGCAACGGCTACAGCGCCGGCGACGTCTATGTCGTTGGAGAGGTTGAACCGGACTTGTTCTACGCGCCGGTGATGCAGCGTGAAATTGTTCCGGTGACGACCTATGCGGAAGTCGACACGGTGGTCGGCTATGAGCCGGTTGTGCGCTACCGCCGCGTCCACCACCGCCATGCGCATGCGCAACCGCGCCAGCGCTGCGACTGCAACGGTTTTTACTGATCGCTTATTTGGAGAGCCAGTCGGGACGCGGGCCGGCGTTGACCTCGCGCTCATAGTCCTCGATCAGGGCGCGGGACACGGCGCCAGGTGTAAAGCGATAGGTTTCGCCGATCTCCGCCACCGGCGTGACTTCGGCGCCGGTGCCACAGATGAAGCATTCGTCAAAGCCGCTCAATTCTTCAGGCATGATGCGGCGTTCAATCACCTCAATGCCGCGACGCTTCGCCAGATCGATCACCGTGCGACGGGTGATGCCATCCAAGAAACAATCGGCGATCGGCGTATGCAACGCGCCATCCTTGACGAAGAAGACATTGGCGCCGGTGCATTCCGCGACCCTGCCCTGCCAGTCGAACATCAGCGCATCGGCGTAACCGCGCCGTTCGGCGCGATGCTTGGAGATCGTACAGATCATGTAGAGGCCGGCGGCCTTGGCGCCTGAAGGCGCCGTCATCGGATCGGGACGACGATATTCGGCGATGTCGAGCTTGATGCCCTTCATCTTCGTCGCGATGTCGAACATGCTCGGCCAGTCCCAGACTGCGATGGCGACATTGATCGTGGAGTTCTGCGCCGCGACAGCCATCATTTCGCTGCCGCGCCACGCCACCGGACGCACATAGCAGTTCACCAGACCATTGGCGCGAACGGTTGCGTCCTTGGCGGCGTCAAGCTGCTCGACGCTGTAGGGGATCTCAAAATCGAGGATCTCGGCCGAGCGACGGAAGCGCTCGGAATGTTCGCGTGATTTGAAGATATTGCCGCCATAGGCGCGCTCGCCCTCGAACACGCAGGAGCCGTAATGGAGGCCGTGCGAGAGAACATGCAGTTTCGCATCGCGCCAGGGAACGAGCGAGCCGTTGTGCCAGATGAAACCGTCGCGCTGATCGAAGGGCGGAAGCGACATTACAAAGCTCCGGGGGTTGGCGTCATCGAGCCCTCGAAGCCCGCGCCACTCGCGCCCTGCACTAGCCATCGGCCAGAAATATGTCAATATAGCTGACATATAGCGACGCAAGCTTCAGCGTGCGTTTTCAGGATTTGGCTGTGAGCGACGTATTGCATCGAAAGCCGGCGTCCTCGCCCCGCCCCGCCTGCGCATCAGCGCCGCCGGGCGGCTGGCGCGGCGACCTGCCGCCTCCCGCGGGGACGACGGAGCCCCTCGTTCGCGACGAGGATGACGGCGGCGTGCTGGACCTCGTCGAGCTGTTTTTTTTCGCCTACCGCGACTTTGTCGGCGACGCTGACCGACTGCTTGAAACCTACGGGTTCGGGCGCGCGCACCACCGGGTGCTGCATTTTGTCGACCGCCGGCCCGGACTGTCGATCGCCGCCCTGCTCGACATTTTGCGGATCACCAAGCAAAGCCTCAATCGTGTGCTCAAGCAGCTTCTCGATGCGGGCCTGGTCGAGGCGCGGGCCGGCGCGCATGATCGCCGTCAGCGGCTGCTCTATCTGACCCCGCGCGGCGAAGCGCTGGCGCGCGAGCTGGCGACTCTGCAATCGGAACGCTTCCGGCGGGTTCTCGGCGACATGCCGCCGCCGGCGCGGGATGCTGCGGCCGACTTTCTGTTCGCCATGATCGACGCCGACCAACGCGCCCGCGTCCATGACCACCTCGCCCGCGCCCGCGTGCGGGACGGTTTGACGGATGATGCGCCATGACGGCTTTGCAATCGTCCGCGCCGGCCCTGCGCCCCCACCCCGCAATGGCGGGTGCGCATATTCTTGTCGTCGACGATGACCGGCGCATTCGCAGCCTGCTCTCCCGCTACCTCACCGGCGAAGGCTATCTGGTCAGCGCCGCCGCCAATGCGCGCGAAGCCAGCGAACAATTGCGCGATCTGGTGTTCGATCTGATTGTTCTCGATGTGATGATGCCCGGCGAGAATGGGACGGAATTCGCCGCCCGGTTGCGCGCCAGCGACGAGCCGCTGCGCTCCGCGCCCATCCTGATGCTCACCGCCCTCGCAGAAACGCCGCATCGCGTCGCCGGCCTTGAAGCGGGCGTCGACGACTATCTCGCCAAGCCGTTCGATCCGAGAGAATTGTCGCTGCGCATCGCCAGCATCCTGCGCCGCAGTCAGCGTCCGGCGGCGCCGGCGTCCCGCGCATATTTCGGCGATTTCGCTTTCGATCCCGCCAGCGGCGAACTCCTGCGCGGCGAGGCGCTCATCCCGCTGACGACGCGTGAATGCGACATGCTTCGCCAATTGATCGAACACAAAGGCGACATTGTTTCGCGCGAAACGCTCGCCCGACGCGGCGCACGCCTGACGGCGACCGAACGATCCGTCGATGTCGAAATCGGCCGGCTGCGTCGCAAGATCGAAACCGACCCGCGCGCCCCGCGCCTGTTGCTCACCATTCGTGGACAAGGCTATCGCCTGATACTCGATCCGCCCAGGCTCCAGCCTTCGGCCTCCAGAGGACCCTTATGACCGTCGCCCTCACCGAGCTGATCTCCGCTCCCCGTAACCTCTGGCGCGCCTTCAAGATCTGGCTGCACGACCGGATGCCGCGCGGCCTTTATGCGCGCGCGCTGCTGATCGTCATCCTGCCCATCGTTCTTCTGCAATCGGCCATCGCCTATGTGTTCATGGAGCGTCACTGGGAGGTCGTGACCTATCGCCTCTCGGCCGGCGTCGCCCGCGAGGTCGCCGCGATTGTCGAGACCTACAAGGATTTTCCGGACGACCCCGACCACGAGAAACTGCGCCGCATCGCCGCCACGGCGATGAGCGTCGAACTGACCGTCTTGCCGAGAGAGACGCTGCCGGAACCCAAAAAGCGTGGCTCGCTGTTCTCGCTGCTCGACACTGCGCTGAACAAGGAACTGGCGCGGCGCATCGCCCAGCCCTTTTCGGTGAACACCGGACAATCGCGCAATTTTGTTGAAATCCGCGTCGCGCTCAATGACTCAACCTTGCGGATGCTGTTCAACCGTTCACACGCCTATGCGTCGAACTCCTATATTTTCTTCATGTGGATGGCGATCGCCTCGATCATCATCCTCGCCGTCGCCACCTCCTTCCTGCGCAACCAGATCCGGCCAATCCTCCGACTTGCGGAAGCAGCGGAAGAGTTCGGCAAGGGTCGCGACGTAAAATTCACGCCCAAGGGCGCGCGTGAGGTGCGGCGCGCCGGCGCGGCCTTCCTGGAGATGAAACGCCGCGTCGAACGCGCCATCGAACAACGCACGACCATGCTCAATGGCGTGTCGCACGATCTGCGCACCATCATCACCCGCTTTAAGCTGTCTCTCGCGCTGATGGGCGAAGGCAATGAAGCCGTGGAGATGCGCAAAGATGTTGATGAAATGGAGCGCATCGTCGAGGCCTATCTGGCCTTTGCGCGCGGCGACGGCGGCGAGACCTCGACGCCAACGGACATCGCCGTCATTCTCGATGAGCTGAAAGCCGACAGCGAGCGCCATGGTCTGACGACCACGCTGACCATCGACGGCGATCCGACCCTTGTGGCGCGGCCGGCCTCGATCAAGCGACTGTTCGCCAATCTCGTTGGCAATGCGCAGCGCTATGGTCAGAAGCTTGAGTTTTCGATCCAGAACGACGGTCGCTCAATGTTCGTCCACATCGACGACGACGGGCCGGGCATTCCGCTCGAAAAGCGCGAGGACGCCTTCCGGCCCTTCTATCGGCTCGATGAGTCGCGCAATCAGGACACCGCCAATTCGGGGCTTGGTCTCGCCATCGCCCGCGACATCGCGCGGTCGCATGGCGGCGATATCGAACTCGACCGCAGCCCCCTGGGCGGCCTGCGCGCGACGGTGAAGCTGCCGATCTAGGAAGAGAGCGCTAAAACTCGATCCCCTCCTGCGCCTTCACCCCCGCCGCGAAATGATGCTTCACCAGCGTCATTTCGGTGACGAGGTCGGCGGCGGCGATCATTTCCGGCTTGGCGTTTCGTCCCGTCACCACGACATGCAGCCCCTCACGGCGCGCCGTGAGCGCGTCGACGACCTCCATCAACGGCAAATGCTCGTAACGTAGGGCGATGTTCAACTCATCGAGCACGATCAGACGAATCGCCGGATCGGCCATAAGCTCCATTGTTTTGTCCCAGGCCCGGCGCGCCGCCATCTCGTCGCGGGCGCGATCCTGCGTCTCCCAGGTGAAGCCCTCGCCGAGCGTATGCCAGGCGACATCGCCGAGCTTTTCGAGAATCTTGCGCTCGCCGCTCTGCCATGCGCCCTTCCCGAACTGCACGACGCCGACCTTCCAGCCATGTCCCAGCGCCCGCACAGCCAGCCCGAAGGCCGCTGTTGACTTGCCCTTGCCCGATCCGGTGTGGACCATCAGCAAGCCTTTGTCCGCAATCGTTTTCCCTGCAACTTCCGCGTCCTGCAGCGATTTGCGTTTCTGCATTTTCTCGCGATGACGCTGAGCCGCCGCCGCCTCGTCTGCTTCATCCACGCCTGCATCTCCTGCTGTTTGACGGAATTGAGCCGGGCGCATAAGACTGTGTCAGACGGTCCTTCGCAAGAAGGCGAAAAGGGAATGCGGTGAGGGAATCCTCCAAAGCCGCGGCTGCCCCCGCAACTGTAACCGGCGACACGCCGCGCCAAACGCCACTGGGCCCATGTCCGGGAAGGCGGCGCGGAACAGGCCGGGAGCCAGGAGACCTGCCGTCACGGCGATGTTTCATCGCTTTGTACTTCAAGACGCCGCCGGCGGGGCGGCAGGGAGAG
>JALRFG010000071.1 GCA_023253795.1 Methylocystis sp. | reverse complement strand
ATCCGCTCCAGCAAATGCCGGGACTAAACACCTACTGATGAAAAAGATTCTTCTCTCGGCCGCTTCGCTGGCCATCCTTTCCGGCTCGGCTCTCGCCGCCGATCTTCCTTCGCGTAAAGAAGCTGTCGTCGCCCCGGTCGTTGCGCCGCTGTGGCAGGGCTTCTACGCCGGTCTGAACGCTGGTTACGGCTTCGGCACCGCCAACAACTCCGGCCAGTTTGGCTGGGCGAACCCGGCTATTGGCACGGCGACCGACGCCGCTGCGTTTGCTGGCGCCAATTCCTTCAAGGGTCAGAACGTAGCTCAGGGTGGTTTCATCGGCGGTGGCCAGATCGGCTACAACTATCAGTATGGCCAGAGCTTCCTGCTCGGCTTTGAAGCCGACATCCAGGGCACGGGCATCAACGGCCAGGGCACCACGAAGGGCTTTGCGCCGTTTGCTGAAACCACTGGCGCTACCAATGGTTACCTTACGAACGGAACGGTTCAGGCCGGCATCAACTGGATGGGCACCGCTCGTGGCCGCATCGGCTACCTGATCACCCCGACCGTTCTTGCCTATGCGACGGGCGGTTTGGCTTACGGCGGAACCTACGTGAAGACTTTCCCGAATACGATTGAGACGAGCACCGCCAACGGTGGCTCGGCCTACAACGAGGCGATCTGGACGCAGAACTCCCAGCAGAACTTCAATGTTGGTTGGACCGCTGGTGGCGGCGCTGAGTGGATAATGGCTCCGAATTGGTCGATCAAGGGCGAAGCCCTGTATTACGATCTGGGCAACACGACGGTCAGCAACACTGCTTATAATGCTTCTGCTGTGTCCGGTTCGGTTGGCGCTAGTGCCTCGACCAACCCGATCGGTGGCTCCTCGACCCGCGCTTACTATCAGGGCGTCATTGCCCGCGCTGGTGTGAACTATCACTTCAATCTCGGCTCCATGCCGGTTGTTGCGAAGTTCTAATCTGAACTTGAGATAAGCCTGCGACGATGAATTGAACCCTCGGTTGTCGCAGCGCTTATTTCCAGTGAGGCATTTGGGGTGATTGAGGATCTAGTCCATCCTCAAGAGTGTCCAGTCGCCTCAAAGCCTAGAAAGCCCGGTCAGAAATGGCCGGGTTTTTCTTTTGCCCTGCATGGTTCAGTCGATTGCGCGGATGTAGATCGTCGCCGAGTTCAAAGTGGCTGACTTCGCAGCCGCCAACTGACGGCGTTTGATGAACGGCGCGCGGGGATTAGTTTGAATGGTGGGCGGCACAGGGATTGAACCTGTGACCCCTCCCGTGTGAAGGGAGTGCTCTCCCGCTGAGCTAGCCGCCCGGTCTGCATGAGACGCGTCGCTTCGTGTAGGAGAGGGTGGGGCTGTCCGTCAAGTCCGGCGGCGGCTTACGCCAGCAGTTCCTGCGCCGCCGCCCATAATTCATCGAAATGGGAAATGATCCGGTCCGGCCCCAGCACCGCGACGGGCGTGTCCGTGTAGCCGAAATCGACGGCGATGACTGGCGCGCCGGCGTTTCGGGCGGTGTCGACATCTGTGCGGGAGTCGCCGACCATGATCATCCGCGCTGGATCGCCGCCCGCCGCCGCCACTGTAAGATGCAGCATCTGCGGATCGGGCTTGTGTACCGGGAAGGAGCCGCGGCCGCAGATGGCGTCGAAACGATCGGCGACGGCGAGCCTGTCGATCAGCAGCCGGGCCAGCCGCTCCGGCTTGTTAGTGCAGATCGCCAGCCGAAAGCCGGCCTCCCGAAAACGATCCAGCGCCGCGCGGGCGCCGGGAAACAGGCAGGTTTCGTCGGCGATATGGGCTTCGTAATGGGCCAGAAAATCCGCCACCATCGGCTGGATGCGCTCCGGCGGCAAAGGCGCGTCATGCAGGGCGAAACCGCGTTCGATCAGCGCCTGCGCTCCGGCGCCAACCAGATCGCGGGCGGCGGCCGGCGCGACGGTCGGCAGCCCTTCGCGCGTTAGCAGGACATTGAGGGTGGCGATGAGGTCGCGGGCAGTATCCGCCAGCGTGCCGTCGAGATCGAAAACGAGAATCGGTGCGGGCGACGTCTGGTTCATGGGCCAAAGGGGTAAGACCGTCCTTGCCAGTGATCAAGCAAGCGCGGAGTGAATTTTCGTCGCCGCCGCGTCACGCGCGGGGCGCAGCCGTGTAAACTGCAGGCGCGAATCGCAAAAGGAGCGAATAATGCGGGCATTGGACCGGAAACATGCCGCCGCAGGACGGCGGCGGGCGTTTTGGAGATCGGCGGCGCTGGTCGCTACGCTGGTCGCGCCGGCGGCCGCCGTTGCGCAAACCTACGAATTTTTGGCCGCGCCGTCGAAAGACATCAACCGCGTTTTTCGTCTCGAGAAAACGACAGGCGAAGTCGGCGCCTGCCAGTATGGCATCAAACCGGAGGCGCCGATGGGCGTCACCCTCTGCTATCCGGCAGGCGAGGGCGCCAAAGGCGGGCAGCCGGGCGAATATGCGCTGGTCGCCTCCCGGCATGAGAGCGAAGGCGGCGTCTTCCGCGTCGATCTGCGCAGCGGCTCCATGTCGATCTGCTTCGTGCTCGACAATAATGTCGTCTGCACCGCTCCGGCGAAATAGGCGTTGCGTTCATGACGATCACTTCCGCCGATGCGATGAAGCGTGAAGCCGCCGGCCGCGCGTTGGCGCATGTGACTTCCGGCATGCGGCTGGGGCTTGGCACCGGATCGACAGCGGCGCATTTCGTCGATCTGTTGGGCGTTCGTGTGCGCGAGGGCCTTGACGTGTTGTGCGTGCCGACCTCCCAACGCACGCGTGCGCAGGCGCAAGCTTTGGGGATTCCTCTCACCACGCTTGATGAAATGCCGGAACTCGATTTGACTATCGACGGCGCAGATGAGTTTGACGCCAGGCTGCGGTTGATCAAGGGCGGCGGCGGCGCCTTGTTGCGCGAAAAGATCGTCGCCGCCGCATCGAAACGGATGTTTGTGATCGCCGATGCGACCAAACAGATCGAAACGCTGGGCGCTTTTCCGTTGCCGGTTGAAATTGATTGTTTTGGCGCCCGCGCCACACAGCTTCATATCGAACGCATGGCGCATGGATTGGGGCTCTCTGGTCCGATCACGCGGCGCGCGACAGCGAGCGGCGCGCCCTATATCACCGATGGCGGCCATTACATTCTCGATTGCGCCTTCGGCGCCATTCCTGCGCCGGAATTGCTCGCCGCTAATCTCGTGGCCATACCTGGCGTCGTCGATCACGGCCTGTTTATCGGTCTCGCCTCGGCGATTTTCATTGGCGGCGCCGATGGCGTCCGCGTCATTTGCGAGGCGGCATGAGCGCAACTGATTTCGATCTGATTGTGATCGGCGCCGGCTCGGGCGGCGTGCGCGCTGCGCGCGTGGCCGGCGGCTATGGCGCAAAGGTCGCCGTCATTGAGGATTTTCGTGTCGGCGGCACCTGCGTCATTCGTGGTTGCGTCCCGAAAAAACTCTATGTCCTCGCCAGTCGGTTTCGTGACGAATTTGAAGATGCGCGCGGTTTTGGCTGGCACGTTGAAAAACCCACTTTCGATTGGGCGACGCTTGTCGCCGCCAAGGAAAAAGAAATAACGCGGCTTTCCGGCCTCTATGAACAGACCCTGGCGAAAAATGGCGTGACGCTGGTGCGCGGGCGCGCAAGCCTCGCCGGTCCTGACGCCGCGGCTCTCCCGGACGGGCGCAGCCTGCGCGCGCCTCACATTCTGATCGCCACCGGCGGCGCGCCAGCGCTGGCGCCATCGATCCCCGGCATTGAACACGCGCTTTCCTCCAACGAGATTTTCGATCTGCCGGTCTTGCCAGAACGTCTGGCGATCATCGGCTCCGGTTATATCGCCGTTGAATTCGCCTGCCTCTTCGCGCGTTTGGGCGTGCAGACGACTCTGATCTATCGCGCCGATTTGCCGCTGCGGGGGTTCGACGACGATTTGCGCAAGCACCTCGCCGGCGCGCTTGGACAGGCAGGCGTCAATCTGCGCGCGCATGTTTCACCAACCCGTATCGACAAATCAGCGACAGGATTTCAGCTGTCGCTTGATGACGGATCATCGCTCGACGCCGATGTCGTGCTGGCGGCGACGGGACGCCAGCCGGCGACGCAAGGCATGGGACTCGACAAGATTGGCGTCGCGATGCGCGACAATGGGGCGATCATCGTCGATGCGCAATCGCGCAGCAGCGTCGCCTCGATCTATGCCGTCGGCGACGTCACCGACCGGATCAATCTGACGCCGGTCGCGATCCGCGAAGGTCATGCCTTCGCCGATCGTGTGTTTGGAAAGACGCCGCGCATTGTCGATTACGAGAATGTGGCGAGCGCCGTGTTTTCAACGCCAGAAATTGGAAGCGTTGGTCTTTCGGAAGCGGCGGCGGCGGAAAAATTTCCGGGTGTCGATATTTACGAAACCGCCTTTCGGCCGATGCGCGCGACACTTTCGGGGCGCGCCGAACGCGTTTACATGAAACTCGTCGTCAACGCCGACAATCAGAAAGTCGTGGGCGCGCATATCTTTGGTCCAGAAGCGGGCGAGATGATTCAGCTTGTCGCGATTGCATTGCAGATGGGCGCGACCAAGCAGGATTTCGACGCGACCATGGCCGTGCATCCGACGATGGCCGAGGAACTTGTCACCATGCGCACGCCGGATCGGCGTTTGCGCCGCGCGTAAATCTAATCGGCCGCGCGGGTTTCGGGCGCGATGCGATTGAGCGCTGCGTGCAGGAAACGTCGTGCGGCGCCGGTTTTCGCTTCCGTCAGTCGGGAAAAACCCAGCGCCGTGAGGACAATCGTCGCCATGACGATGAGCGCCAGCAGATAATTTGCGGGTTGCGCGAGTTGCGTCACCCAGGTCTCTCCCATTATCCCGCTCGCCGCCGCACGCGCAAAGATCAAAATCGGCATGTGGATGGCGTAGAGAGAGAAGGAAAAATCGGCGAGGCGCTTGTGCATTTTTGATTGCAAGAGCGCATAGCCCTCATGCGGACCGTCGCGAAACGCCAGCAACACGCCAATGAACAGCGTTGCGCCGGAGAGATCCGCGACATCGCTCATCCAGGGATGTTCCGCGAGCAGCGGCCCGCGCACCAGAAAACGGATCAACAGCAGCGCGAAAATATACAGCGTCAGCGCCAGGCTACGTGAGCGGATAACGGGACGCGGCGCCAAAGTGGCAAAAGCGCCCATGCTCCAGAGTATAAAGCCAAAGCCAAACCATCCAGGCTGTCGGACAAAGGCGAAGCACAGCGCCGCGCCGATACTGAAGCCGATGACGCGAAAGCTCATCGCGTATCGAGTGGCGAAAGGCAGCAGCAGGAGGGGGAAGAGAATATAGTACCAGAATTCGCAGGCCAGCGACCACAGCGGCCCATTGACGCCGAAATAATCAAAGAAAATGCTCTGTAAATTGGCGAGGTTCGCAAAAAAGAGCTTTGACGAAAAATGTCCGTCAAAGATTGGCCATGCGTAAACGCCGCTGTCGCGGAACCACCATTGACCAAGTTGATCGAAGAACAGGGTCAGGAGCAGCGTTGGTCCAAGCACCATATAAATACGGCTGACGCGATGGATGAAATAATCCCGCAGATCGCCGCGATGCCCACGCAAAAGTTTAAGAACGGCGCCGCCGACCAGATAGCCGGAGAGCACAAAGAAACCGACGACAGCTTGGTGCGCAAACTGCAGCGCAAAGAAAAACCACCACGCATAGACGGGCGCCGCATGCGGCGCGCTCATGATGTCGCCGAGGTTGACGAATAAATTGGTCGAATGCAGCGCAAGGACAGC
Organism: Methylocystis sp.; assembly: GCA_023253795.1. Classification (GTDB taxonomy): domain Bacteria; phylum Pseudomonadota; class Alphaproteobacteria; order Rhizobiales; family Beijerinckiaceae; genus Methylocystis. The sequence continues at coordinate 3,194 of JALRFG010000071.1, read as the reverse complement.
GAGCGCGCCCAGCCAGCGGCAGGCTTCAATCAGTTGCGACAGCAGGAAGGGCATGGCTCGCGACGCCGGTTGCGAGGAAGATCGTGCGCTCGGGACGCCCGGCGCTTATAACGGCTGCCTGTTGTGTGGAAAAGCGTCACGCCCCCGGCGCGGCGGCGAGATCGCCGGCGTGGGTCGCTTTCGGCGTGATTTTCGCCTATAAGCGCCGGAAGAGCGCTGCTTCGGCAGAGGTTAATCGCCTGAAAAGGCAAGGAATTTCGGAGTTTAGGATCGTGGAACGCTGGGCGCCGGGCAGTTGGAGAGAGTTTCCGATCGAGCAGACGCCGGTCTATCGCGATCCGGCGGCGCTGGCCGAGGTGGAAAATCAGATCGCCGGTTTTCCGCCGCTGGTCTTTGCGGGAGAGGCCCGTAACCTCAAGCGTCATCTCGCAGATGTCGCCGCCGGCAAGGCCTTTCTGTTGCAGGGCGGCGATTGCGCCGAGACCTTCAACGAGCACTCCGCTGATAATATCCGCGATTTCTTCCGGGTCTTCCTTCAGATGTCGGTGGTGATGACTTTCGCCGCCGGCTCGCCGGTGGTGAAACTCGGTCGCATCGCCGGCCAATTCGCCAAGCCGCGTTCCTCCTCGATCGAAAAACAAGGCGATGTGGAGCTGCCGAGCTATCGTGGCGACATCATCAACGATATCGACTTCACCGAGACGTCGCGTCAGCCCGATCCGCAGCGTCAGCTGTTCGCCTATCGTCAGTCGGCGGCGACGCTTAATCTGATCCGCGCCTTCGCGGCCGGCGGTTTCGCCAATCTCGAAAATGCGCATCGCTGGATGCTGGGCTTCGTCAAAAACAGCCCGCAGTCCGAGCGCTATCAGAAGCTCGCCGACCAGATCACCGAGACGCTCGGCTTCATGCGCGCCATCGGCCTTGATCCCGAGCATCATCCGGAATTGCGGCAGACGGAATTCTACACCTCGCATGAGGCTCTCCTGCTCAGCTATGAGCAGGCGCTGACGCGCATCGACTCCACTTCCGGCGATTATTACGCCACCTCCGGCCATATGCTGTGGATCGGCGATCGCACCCGGCAGGAGAATGGCGCGCATGTCGAATTCATGCGCGGCATTCGCAATCCGATTGGTCTGAAATGCGGCCCGAGCCTCACGCCCGACGGACTGATGCGTCTGATCGATGCGCTGAGTCCGGAGAATGAACCAGGCCGATTGACGCTCATCTGTCGCTTCGGCGCCGACAAAATCAGCGACGCTTTGCCGGCGCTGTTGCGCACGGTGTCGCGTGAAGGCCGCAGCGTCGTGTGGTCCTGCGATCCGATGCATGGCAACACCGTCAGCGCCGGCGGCTACAAGACCCGGCCCTTCGATCGCATCATGTCGGAGATCCGTAATTTCTTCGACGCGCATCAGGCGGAAGGCACCTATGCCGGCGGCATTCATCTCGAAATGACCGGCAAGGACGTCACCGAATGCATGGGCGGCGCCCGCGCCATTTCGGAAGAAGATCTGCGCGCGCGTTATGACACCTATTGCGATCCGCGCCTCAACGCCGAGCAATCGATAGAGGTCGCCTTCCTTGTCGCCGAATTGCTGAAGGCCGAGCGCCTTGCGCGCGGCGTGGCCGAACAGCAGGCGGCGGAATAAGGCGTCGCGGCGACGCCGGTTCGAGGCTCAGGCCGAGATCCGGACGCTCTCCGGCGATGCCGTGGCCGGCGCCGTTGCGCGTTGTGAAGCGGCGGGTTGGCCGGCGCGGATGCGGCGGGCGATCCCAGGCCGCGGCCAGCTCAATATTCCGCCTGACAGCGTCGCCGGCATTTGGCAAAAGGGCTTTGGCGCGGAACCCGGATTTATCCGGGCGTTCCGCGAGAACTCCTGACGAAGCTTTCTCATGACCTCTCCGATCGTTCGTTTCGCGCCCTCGCCGACAGGCCAGATCCATATCGGCAATGCGCGCGTGGCGTTGTTCAATTATCTGTTCGCCACGACGCACCATGGCCGATTCATACTGCGGTTCGATGACACCGATTCCGCCCGCTCTACCGAGGCTTTCGCGCAGTCGATCGAAACCGACCTCGCCTGGCTGGGCATTGTTCCCGACGCGATTTTTCGCCAGTCCGAACGCGCTGCTCTTTACGATGCGGCGGCCGAAAGACTGCGCGCCGCCGGGCGGTTGTATCCTTGCTATGAAACGCCGGAGGAGCTCGAAAAGCGCCGCAAGATCCAGCAGGCGCGCGGATTGCCGCCGGTCTATGACCGTGCGGCGCTGAAGCTGACTGACGCGGATCGCGCACGCTTTGAAGCCGAGGGGCGCCGTCCGCACTGGCGCTTCAAGCTGGAGCCCCGCGTGGTCGAATGGGTCGATCTCATTCGCGGTGCGGCGCATATTGATTGCGGCGCCTTGTCCGACCCCGTCTTGATCCGCGCCGATGGCACATTCCTCTACACGCTGCCGTCAGTGGTCGACGATATCGACATGCGCATCACCCATGTTATTCGCGGCGAGGATCATGTCACCAATACTGCGGTGCAGCTGCAACTCTTCCGGGCGCTTGCGCCCGATGCGCCTTTTCCGGTGTTTGCGCATCACAATCTGTTGATCGGGGCAGGCGGCGAAGGGCTGTCGAAGCGCACGGGATCGCTTTCGATTTCTTCGCTGCGCGATGAAGGCTATGAATCGTTGGCTGTCGCCGCGCTGGCGACGCTCACCGGCTCCTCCGACAATGTGCATGCCGTTCGATCGCTGGCGGAATTAGGCGCACAGTTCGATCTTGCGCATGTGTCGCGCAATCCGGCGCGCTTTGATCCAGCCGATCTCGCGACTCTGACCCATCGCACGCTGGCGTTATTTGAATTTGAGGATGTGCGCGCGCGTCTCGCCACGCATGAAGTGATTGGCCATAAGGCCGAACCGCTGTGGCGCGCCGCGCGCGGCAATCTAAAACGCTTTGACGATATTCTCGATTGGTGGCGCGTGATTGCGAGCGACATTGCGCCGGTGCGCGAGGATGCGACGTTTCTGGCTCAGGCGGCTGAATTGCTGCCGCCGGAGCCATGGGACGAAACAACCTGGTCTGTATGGACCGGCGCGGTGAAGACAGCGACAGGCCACAAGGGCAAGTCGCTGTTTCATCCGTTGCGGCTGGCGCTCACCGCCGCAGAGAGCGGGCCAGAACTCGCTGCGCTGCT
>JALRFG010000070.1 GCA_023253795.1 Methylocystis sp. | reverse complement strand
CTTCCAGCCCCTTCTCCTCGGAAGGCAAAGGCTCCGGATCGGTTTTGGCCTTGCGCACCTTCTGGGCGATCTGATCGGCGTCGTCGGAAAGATTAATGCGCGAATATTCCGAGGCGTCGGATTTCGACATTTTCTTTGTGCCGTCGCGCAGGCTCATGACGCGCGTCGCCGGGCCGGAGATCAATGGCTCCGGAAGCGGGAAGAAAGCCTCGCCAAAACCATTGCGTTCAATCGAAGCGCCAAAATCATTATTGAATTTCTGGGCGATGTCGCGCGCCAGCTCCAGATGCTGCTTCTGGTCGTCGCCGACCGGCACATGGGTGGCGCGATAAATCAGAATATCGGCGGCCATCAGCACCGGATAATCGAGCAGGCCGACCGAAGCGTTTTCGCGATCCTTGCCGGCCTTGTCCTTGAACTGCGTCATGCGGTTCAGCCAGCCGATGCGCGCCACGCAGTTCAACACCCAAGCGAGTTCGGCGTGTTCCGGCACCTGGCTCTGGTTGAAGACGATGTTCTTCTTCGGATCGATGCCGCAGGCGATGAATGCGGCGGCGATTTCGCGGGTGTTGTTGCGCAGCTGGATCGGATCCTGCGGCACAGTGATCGCGTGCAGATCGACGACGCAATAAAGACATTCAAAATTCTTCTGCAATTCGACGAATTTGACGATGGCACCGAGGTAGTTGCCGAGATGCAGATTGCCGGTCGATTGCACGCCGGAGAAAACGCGCTGGGGAAAGGTCGTCATAGGGCCGCCGTCAGGGTCGAGAATTTGGCCGGTCTTATCGCAACGCCGGCGCGCGGGCGCAAGTCCGTTCGCCCGACCGCGCCGAAATTACAGGACAAACCGGCTCAAGTCCCGATTTCGAGCCAGATCGCCGATATGTTTTTCGACATAATCGCCGTCGACGACGATTTTCTCGCCCGGCCGGTCCGACGCCGTGAAGCTGATGTCGTCGAGCACCCGCTCCATGACGGTTTGCAGACGTCTGGCGCCGATATTCTCGACGGAAGTGTTCACCTGCACCGCCACTTTGGCGATGGCGTCGATCGCCGTGGGCGCAAATTCCAGCGTCACCCCCTCGGTGCCCATCAGCGCCACATATTGCTTCGCAAGACAGGCCTCCGTCTCGGTGAGAATGCGACGGAAATCATCCTCGTTGAGCGAGGCGAGTTCGACGCGGATCGGCAGACGGCCCTGCAATTCCGGCAACAGGTCGGACGGCTTGGCGACATGAAAGGCGCCGGAGGCGATGAACAGTACATGGTCGGTCTTCACCGGCCCATGCTTGGTGGCGACCGTCGTGCCTTCGATCAACGGCAACAGATCGCGCTGCACGCCTTCGCGCGAGACATCGGCGCCGCTGCGGCCCTCGCGGGCGCAGATCTTGTCCATCTCGTCGATGAAGACGATGCCGTTGTTCTCGACTTCGCTTATCGCCTCGCGCACGCAGGCGTCCTGATCGAGCAGCTTGTCGCTTTCCTCGGCGAGCAATGGCGAGCGGGCCTCGCGCACGCTCATCTTACGCGGCTTGCCGCGCCCCTGAAACGCCTTGCCGAAAAGATCGCCGAGCGAGAAAGCGGAAACGCTGCCGCCGCCCGGCATATTCGGTAATTCGAACATCGGCGAAGCGCTGGCGCTCTGCGCAATCTCGATTTCGACTTCCTTGTCCTCAAGTTCGTCATTGCGCAAACGGGCGCGAAAAGCGTCGCGGGTTTGCGCTGAGGCCGCTGGTCCGACCAGCGCGTCAAGCAGTCGATCCTCCGCCGCCTTTTCGGCGCGCGCCTGCACATCTTTGCGTCGACGCTCTTTCACCATCACGATCGCGACTTCAATCAGATCACGTACGATCTGCTCGACATCGCGGCCGACATAACCGACCTCAGTGAATTTCGTCGCCTCGACTTTAAGGAACGGCGCATTGGCGAGCCGCGCCAGTCGACGGGCGATTTCGGTTTTGCCGCAGCCCGTCGGGCCAATCATCAGAATGTTTTTCGGCAGCACTTCTTCGCGCATCTGACCTTCGAGGCGCAGACGGCGCCAGCGATTGCGCAACGCGATGGCGACGGCGCGCTTGGCCTCGCTTTGTCCAACGATATAGCGATCGAGTTCGGAAACGATCTCGCGCGGCGAGAAATCGGCCATGTGCGTTATTTCCTCTGGCGACGCCGTTCTAGATTTTCTCCACCACGATGTTGTGGTTGGTATAGACGCAAATATCGGCGGCGATGGTCATGGCGCGACGCGCAATGGTTTCGGCGTCGGCGGAGGTGTCGATCAGCGCACGACCGGCGGCGAGCGCGTAATTGCCGCCCGAACCGATCGCCGCAACCGCGCCGCCGTCGGAAACCTCCGGCTCCAGCACATCGCCCGAACCGGTGAGCACCAACCCGACATTGCTGTCCGCGACCAGCATCATCGCTTCGAGGCGGCGCAGATAGCGATCCATCCGCCAGTCCTTGGCGAGCTCCACGCAGGCGCGCATCAATTGTCCCGGATATTGATCGAGCTTTGACTCGAGGCGCTCGAAGAGCGTGAAGGCGTCGGCCGTCGCGCCGGCGAAACCGGCGATCACATCGCCCTTGCCCAGCCGACGCACCTTACGGGCGTTGCCCTTCATAATGGTCTGTCCCAGACTGACCTGGCCATCGCCGGCGATAACCGTTTCTCCCTGTTTTTTCACAAGGATAATTGTCGTGGCGTGCATCTGCGGGGGTGAAGCCTGTTCGCGTTCCATTCGCGCCTTCCGGTCGAGCCCGTCCGGTGGAATTAGGACCGTTCCCGACGCCGAGCAAGGGCGCGCCCCTGACGAACAGGAATTTTCGTCGACTTTACAGAATTTTATGCGTTTGGCGCGCAAGGTGCCGCACCGGCGTTCCGGCTGGCGAAAGCCGGCCGGAATTGCTACATATCGCGGCAATCCCAGAGCTACGCGCCAGCCCCTTGATCCGGGGCGATATTCGGAAGGCCAGAGAACCCATGCGCAGCGCATCCGTCGAGCGCGACACCAAGGAAACCAGCGTCGCCGTCACCGTCAATCTCGACGGGACAGGCCGCGCCGAAATTTCGACCGGCATCGGCTTTTTCGATCACATGCTGGATCAGATCGCCCGCCATGCGCCGCTCGATCTCACCGTGCGCGCCAAAGGCGATCTGCACATCGACGGTCACCACACCATCGAAGATATCGGCCTCGCGCTGGGACAGGCGATCGACCGGGCGCTGGGCGACCGTAAAGGCATCGCCCGCTATGGCGACGTTCACGTGCCGCTGGACGAAGCGCTGACCCGCGTCGTCGTCGATGTCTCCGGCCGACCGTTTGTGGTGTTCAACGCCGAATTCCCGGCGCAGCGCATCGGCGAATTCGACACCGAGATGGTGCGCGAATTTTTTCAGGCGGTGGCGACGCAGGCGCGGATCGGTTTGCACATCGATTGCCTGCGCGGCGTCAACAGCCACCATATCGCCGAAAGCGCCTTCAAGGGCTTCGCCCGCGCCTTCGGCAAGGCCGTCGCCATCGACCCGCGTCGCCTTCAGGGCGAGGCCCCCTCCACCAAGGGAACGCTGACCGCCTGAGCGCCGGCGTTTCGATCTCACCAAGGGGGCGGCCGCCATGGCCAGTTTCTCGGTTTTTGCGCCGCCGGACGCGCAAATGGCGCCGGAAAAAATGGTGTTTCTGCGCGATGGCTTTTCGACGCCGGCGTTTCTGCTTGGCCCGGTCTGGCTGCTGTGGAAACGCGCCTGGCTGCCGGCGGCGACGGTGATCGCGCTGATGTCGCTGTTGCCCCTGCTCGCCAAATTGCCGGAGGCCTCGCCTCTGCTGCCCGGCTTTCTCGGCCTCGCGCTCGCCACCTGGCTTGGTTTCGAAGGACGACAAATCCTGGCGTGGTCGTTACGGCGACGCGGTTATGTCGAAAGCGATCTCGTTGTCGCCGAAAATGAGGAAGAGGCTGAAGAAGTGTATTTCGCGCGTCTTGGCGCCGCGACGTCCCCGGCTCTTCCGGCGGAGGTCGCTGCGTGACCACCGCAATCATCGATTATGGCTCCGGCAATCTCCACTCCGCGCAAAAGGCCTTTGAGCGCGCCGCGCGCGAACAGGGCGTGACGGACGCCATCACCGTCACCAGCGACCCGGACGTGATCCGTCGCGCCGAGCGGATTGTTCTGCCCGGCGTCGGCGCCTTTGCTGATTGTCGCGCCGGACTGCAGGCGCTGCCCGGTCTCGACGCCGCCTTGCGCGAAGCCGTGATCGAACGCGGCCGGCCGTTCCTTGGCATTTGCGTCGGCATGCAACTGATGGCGACGCGTGGTCTCGAACATGGCGAAAGCGCCGGGCTGGACTGGATCGGCGGCGATGTCGTCGCGATCAAGCCAGCTGATCCTGCGTTGAAAATTCCGCACATGGGCTGGAATACGCTTGATCTCGCCCGACCGCATCCGATCTTTGACGGCGTCGCCACCGGCGCGAAGGGTCTGCACGCCTATTTCGTTCACTCCTTTCACTTTGCTCCCGTCGATTCCGCACATGTGCTGGCGCACACCGATTACGGCGCGCCGCTGACGGCGGCGGTGGCGCGCGACAATCTTGTCGGCGTGCAGTTCCATCCCGAAAAAAGCCAGAGGCTCGGCCTTGCGCTGATCGCCAATTATCTGAGGTGGCGTCCGTGATTTTGTTTCCAGCGATCGATCTAAAAGAAGGCCAGTGCGTGCGTCTCGCGCAGGGCGACATGGACCGCGCCACCGTCTTCAACGACGATCCGGCCGAACAGGCCCGCGCCTTCCAGTCGCAGGGCTTTGAATATCTGCATGTCGTCGATCTCGATGGCGCCTTCGCCGGCGCGCCGCGCAATGCGCAAGCGGTCGAGGCGATCCTCGCCGCGCTGACGATCCCGGTGCAACTCGGCGGCGGCATTCGCGACATGCGCACGCTCGCCGGCTGGCTCGACAAGGGCGTCTCCCGCGTCATCATCGGCACGGCGGCGGTGAAGGATCCCTCCTTTGTGCATGATGCGGCGCGTCTCTATCCCGGTCGCGTCGCCGTCGGCATTGACGCGCGCGACGGCATGGTCGCCGTCGATGGCTGGGCGCGCGCCACCACCATGTCGGCGCTTGATCTCGGTCGGCAGTTCGAAGACGCCGGCGTCGCAGCCATCATCTACACCGACATCGCGCGCGACGGCATTTTGACCGGCCTCAACATCGAGCAGACGCTCGGCCTCGCCCATGCGCTGACCATTCCGGTGATCGCCTCGGGCGGCCTCGCCTCGCTCGCCGATGTCGAACGCCTGTTGCAGCCCGATTGCGCGCGGATCGCCGGCGCCATCACCGGCCGCGCGCTTTATGACGGCCGCCTCGATCCGTCCGAAGCGCTGGCGCTGATTAAGAAGTCGCGGAGCAAGCCCAATGGTTGATACTTGGATGGTGCGCGCCGGTGAGGGAGGCTACTTATTTGACCAGTTCAGAGAGCAATCAATTGTTGCAATTGGCTGGGCAGCTGCAGGCCCCGCGACCGAAATTAGAGACAAGGCAACACTGTGGGAACAAGTCAGGAAGGCTTATCCTGATATGCGTGATCAAGCCGTTTCCATGAGCGCTGGTCAAATCTGGAGATTTGCCAGAGAGATGTCAGTCGGTGACAGAGTAGTTACCTACGATCCGAGAGCACGATCATATCTATGCGGAACTATTGCTGGATTGTGCACCTTTTTCCCTGAGGCAGAAACGGAAGAACTGCTTAATCAGCGCAAGGTTGCTTGGAGTCACGAGAAGAGTCGCGATCTACTCTCAGGTCCGGCCAAAAATTCGCTTGGGGCCATATCCACTATATTTTTGATAGCCGAGGCGGTTTCCGACGAACTCTGGTCAACGGCCTCAACCGAAGAATCTATTACAGAAACAATACTCGATGCAAAAGACGCCCTAACCGCCTTTGACCCATCATTAGATCAGATATCAGAGCTTGCATCCGAGAAAATCAAAGATCGCATAGCTAAAGTTTCATGGTCAGAAATGCAGCAACTTGTCGCAGCGCTTCTGCAAGCGATGGGCTATAAGACCAGCGTGTCCCCCGCTGGGTCTGGTCGAGGGAAAGACATACTTGCCTCCCCTGACGGTTTTGGATTTCAGTCACCTCGCATTGCCGTTGAAGTAAAACACCGGCCTGGCACGCGAATCAGTGCTCCAGATATCCGTAGTTTTATCGGCGGACGTAGAGCCCATGAGTGCGGCTTGTATGTGAGCACCGGTGGCTTCACGCAAGAAGCTTACTATGAAGCCGAGCGATCAACCATTCCTCTTACGCTCATGGACTTTGAGAAGCTTGTGGCCGCTGTACTCGCTTATTATCATGAGTTTGACGAACGCACTAAGCAATTACTGCCGCTCCAACAATTCTACTGGCCACTATAATGCTCAAGGCTCGCGTCATCCCCTGCCTCGACGTCAAGGAAGGCCGCGTCGTCAAGGGCGTCAATTTCGTCGATTTGCGCGACGCCGGTGATCCGGTCGAATGCGCCATCGCTTATGACGCCGCCGGGGCCGACGAGCTCTGCTTTCTCGACATCACCGCCAGCCATGAAAATCGCGGCATTCTGCTCGATGTCGTGCAACGCACAGCGGAAGCCTGCTTTATGCCACTGACGGTTGGCGGCGGCGTGCGCACGCTCGACGACATCCGCAATCTCCTGCTCGCCGGCGCCGACAAAGCCTCGATCAACACCGCCGCTGTCGCCAACCCGCAATTCGTGCGCGAAGCGGCAGAGAAATTCGGCGCGCAATGCATCGTCGTCGCTATCGACGCCAAACAGGTGAGCCCCGGCAAATGGGAAATTTTCACCCATGGCGGCCGTCGTCCGACCGGCATTGACGCGATTGACTTCGCGCGCGAAGTGACGGCGCTGGGCGCGGGTGAAATCCTGCTGACGTCGATGGATCGCGACGGCGCCAAAATCGGTTTCGACATTGCGCTGACTCGCGCTGTCGCCGATGCGGTCAGCGTGCCGGTGATCGCCTCGGGCGGCGTCGGCAATCTCGATCATCTCGTCGCCGGCGTTCGCGAGGGACATGCCGCCGCTGTGCTCGCCGCCTCGATTTTTCACTTCGGTGAATATTCAATTCCGCAAGCCAAGCGCCACATGGCCGCCGCCGGCCTGCCCATGCGTCTCGACGGACTGGAGGCGATATGAGTTTCTCGCTCGACGATCTTGCCGCGCTGATCAAAGCGCGTCGGCGCGATGACGCCTCAAAGTCCTACACCAAAAGCCTGTTCGACGCCGGCCCGCCGCGCATCGCCAAAAAATTCGGCGAAGAAGCGGTTGAAGCGGTGATCGCCGCCATGGGCGATGATCGCAAAGAGCTGACGATGGAGGCGGCGGACGTGCTCTATCATCTGCTGGTCTTGCTGGAGGCGAAAGACATCGCCCTCGCCGAAGTGGTGCAGGAGCTGGAGCGACGCACCAGCCAGTCGGGTCTCGCCGAAAAGGCGTCGCGCGGAGCCGGTTCGTGAACGCCGTCGGGTCGCCCTATCGTCGCTTCACCCGCGAGGAATGGGCGCATCTGCGCGCCGATACGCCACTGACGCTGACGCTTGAGGATCTGTCGCGCCTCAAATCGCTGCACGATCCGATCTCGCTGGAAGAAGTCATCGAAATCTATCTGCCGCTGTCGCGTCTGCTGGCGCTCTATGTTGCGGCGACGCAAGGACTGTTCAAGGCGACGCAACGCTTTCTGGGCGCCGGCGACGGCAAGGTGCCCTATATCATCGGCGTCGCGGGTTCCGTCTCCGCCGGTAAATCGACGACGGCGCGCGTGCTGCGGGCGCTGCTGTCCCGCTGGCCAAACACGCCCAAGGTAGGACTGATCACCACCGACGGCTTTCTGCTGCCCAACGCCGCGCTCGAACGCGAAGGCCTGATGGACAAAAAGGGCTTTCCGGAGAGTTACGACCACAAGGCGTTGCTGCGCTTTCTTTCGGACGTCAAAGCCGGCGCGCCGCATGTCACGGCGCCGGTTTACTCGCATCTTGTCTATGATGTCGTCGAGGGCGAGACGGAAAGCGTCGATCATCCAGACATTCTCATCGTCGAGGGCGTCAATGTGCTGGCGGCGCGGCCCTCGCGCCAACCGCGCGACATTCCCTTCGTGTCGGACTTTTTTGATTTCTCGATCTATCTCGATGCGCAGGAAGATGTGCTGGAGCGCTGGTATATCGATCGTTTCCTGAGCTTGCGCCAAACCGCCTTCCGCGATCCGCGCTCCTATTTTCGCAAATACGCCGAACTCGATGACGCAGAAGCCGTCCGCGTCGCGCGCGAAATCTGGACGACGATCAATCTCGAAAACCTGCGCAACAATATTGCGCCGACGCGCCCGCGCGCCAGCCTCGTGCTCACCAAGGGCGCCGATCACCGGATTGAAGAAGTCGCGTTGCGGAAATTATAAAAAACCCCTCTTCCGCAAGCCGAAGAGGGGTTGAGAGCTATCATTCTTACAGGGATCAGCCGTTAGGCGTTGCCCGCGGTTTTATACAACGCCGCCGCGGGCTCCTTGCTATGTGCCGGCTTGCCGTCGATGGTCAGCCCTTTCGCATCGGCCGACACATCGACCGAGGCTCCATCGATGATCTCGCCGGCGAGCAGACGTTCGGCGAGCGTGTCCTGCAATTCCTTCTGCATCACACGCTTCAACGGCCGCGCGCCATAGGCGGGATCGTAACCCTTGTCGGCGAGCCAGTCGCGCGCCTTGCTGTCGGGCTTCAGCGTGATCTTGCGATCTTCCAGCAGCTTCGCCAGGCGACGGAACTGGATATCGACAATCGCGCCCATATCCTGACGACGCAAACGATGGAACAGGATGATCTCGTCGATGCGGTTCAGGAACTCCGGCCGGAAATGTCCGCGCACGACATTCATCACCTCCTGGTGCACGGCGGAGGAGTCTTCCCCCTCCTTCTGCATCACCAGAAGCTCGGCGCCGAGATTGGAGGTCATGATGATCAGCGTGTTTTTGAAATCGACGGTACGCCCCTGACCATCGGTCAGACGTCCGTCATCAAGCACCTGCAACAGCACATTGAAA
>JALRFG010000006.1 GCA_023253795.1 Methylocystis sp. | reverse complement strand
ACCGTCATCTTGGTGGTCATCATCGTCGCCGGACGGACCTGCTGGTTGAGGTCGCGAATGACAAACATGCGCGGATGGCCCGCGACCTGTCCCGTCATCGAGGCGAAGGCATGGCCGACCGGACCCTTCACATTGCCGATCAGAACTTCCGGCATGGCGTCGGTATATTGTCCGTCCGCCGCCAAAACTGTCGCTTCGCCCGTCGCCAGCCAGATATGTTCGCTCATGATCGTTCCTTTTTGTTCAGGGATGATGGATATTAAGATTGCGCGCCAATAGCATCGGGCGCCTGCCTATGAAAGCGTCGCGTAATGCTGCGCGCGACGACCGACCAGCGCCGGTAGCGCGACGTTCTCACGCTCAAGACGTTCAAGCAGCCCGCGCTTGATCCGCGTAACCAGCCCCGGCCCTTCGTAAACCAGCGCGGAATAAAGCTGCACGAGCGTCGCGCCCGCCTCGATCTTGGCGAGGGCTTTTTCGGCGCTGTCGATTCCGCCGACGCCGATCAGCGGAAACTGTCTTTCGACGCGAACAAAAGTCTGCGCCAGCATCTGCGTCGAGAGATCGAAGAGCGGCGCCCCGGAAAGACCGCCGCCCTCCGTCGCCAGCGAGGAGCGCAAGGTTGCGGGACGCGAGATGGTGGTGTTGGAGACAATCATGCCATCGATGCGCGCATTGCGCGCCACGCGCACGATTCCATCAAGCTGCGCGAGCTCAAGATCGGGTGCGATCTTGAGCAACACCGGACGACGCGTCGGCGACGCATCCCGCGCGTCGATCACCCGCGCCAGCAAATCGGCGAGCGCCGACGGCTCCTGCAAGTCGCGCAGACCCGGCGTGTTGGGCGAACTGATATTGATGGTGAAATAGTTTGCGACATCAGCGAAAGCGCGCACGCCGGCGACATAATCGGCGATGCGATCGCTTGCGTCCTTGTTGGAGCCGACATTGACGCCGACAATTCCTTCGCGTCCCTGCCGTGCGCGCAAGCGCGCCAGCGCCGGCGAATGACCGCCGTTGTTGAAGCCGTAACGATTGATAACGCCGCGATCCTCGCTCAATCGAAAGGCGCGCGGCCGCGCATTGCCGGGCTGGGCCAGCGGCGTCAGCGTGCCGACCTCGACAAACCCAAAGCCAAAACCCAGCATGGCGTCCGCAACCTCGGCGTCCTTATCGAAACCGGCGGCGAGGCCGACCGGATTGGGAAAAGAAAGTCCGAAAGCTGAAACCGCCAGACGCGGATCATCCTGCGCTGGCGCACGCGGCGGCAACAGTTTCAGCGCCGCGATGGTCGTGCGATGCGCATCCTCGGCGTCCAGACAGCGAAGACCGGCGGCGGCAAGACCAAACAGATCGATCATGCGAGAAGCCCATCAAAATTATGCGCGCCATCCGCGGCAAGCGGCAGAGGCGCAACGCTTGTCACCGCATTGAGCGAGAGCGGGGCGTAAAGATGCGGAAACAACGCGCCGCCGCGCGATGCTTCCCATTTCAGCGCATCGCCCAGATGCGCGACGTCGACGGCGACCAGCAGCAGATCGGACTGACCGGCAAAATGTTTCGCCGCCGTTTCGCGCGTCTGTTCGGCGGTGGAGAAATGAATATAGCCGTCAGTGAGATCGATCTCTGCGCCATGAAAGACGCCCGCCGCCTCCGCCGCGCGCCATTCCGGCGCAGAGATGATTTTATAGATGCGGCTCATTCCGCCGCCCGGGCGTCGCTGCGGGTCGTCAGTTCGGTCTTGTGCGGCAAGCGCGCAATCATGCCGATCAAGGCGCGATCCGAGAGCGTCACCAGACGCTCACCGCGATTGAGCCATTGCACGGCGTCCTCAATTGTTTCCGCGTCGGCGATCTTGGCTTCGGCCATGGCGCGGTCAGCAGCGATCACGCCACGCTGACGCGGCTTGCGGGCCGGCAGCCATTCTTCATGCAGTCTCCGCAGTTCCGGATCGGCGTGCAACGCAAGCAGTCCGTTGACCTCATCCTCATCCACGCGCGCCAGCGCCTTGGACAATGCCTTGCCGCGTTTGGCGATGGGCGGCGTCGTCGTTTCTTCCGGCGTCACCAGAACGCCGGCGCGACGAAACACCAGCCCCAGCCAGCGCTGGCTGGTCAGCCAGGAAATCGGGATCGCCAAAATCAAACCGGCGATGGTCGGCGACATCCACGCCACCAGAGAGGTCGAGATCAACAGACCCGCGAACAGGGTCACGACGCCCAACACCATATGCCAGCGATGGCGACGAATGATGTCGACAAGCGGCACCGAACCGTCGTCGCGGCGTTGCGGATCCCAGCCGGTGTCGAAGCCGAACACAATATGCACGACATGCCCGGTCTGGATCAGCATCATGATCGGCGCCAGCAAGGCGGAAAGCACGATTTCGAAAAGCGTCGAGATCAACAGCATGATCGCGCCGCCGGAACCGCGGCGCGTTTCGGTTTCATAGATCGCGACAAGCAGGCCAAAGAATTTCGGCGCCAGCAGAATGCTCATCGTTAATGCGAAAAGCTGCAGCGAACGTTCGGCGTCGAAGCGCGGGAAGGTCGGAAACAGCGCAAAGTCGCCGGTGAAATATTCCGGCTTCAGATAGCTCGCCTGAATCACGATGATGATGCCGACGAGCAACTGCATCAGCCACAACGGCGAGGTGAGATAACCGAAAATGCCGGTGAGAAAATGCTGGCGCGACGCCCAGTGCAGCCCGCGCGCGAACAGCACGCGCGAATGCTGCAAATTACCCTGACACCAGCGACGATCGCGGATCGACACGTCAATCAGCGACGGCGGACTTTCCTCAAAGGAGCCGCCGAGCGTCGGGATCATGTACACCGCATAACCCGCGCGACGGATCAGCGCCGCCTCAACGAAATCATGGCTAAGGATATGGCCGCCAAACGGCGGCTTGCCGGGCAGATCGGGCAGACCGCAATGTCGCGCGAAAGCTTCCGTCCGAATGATTGCGTTATGGCCCCAGTAATTGCCGTCGCGACCCATCCAGGCCGACAGGCCCATGGCGATGACGGGACCATAGATGCGCGCCGCAAATTGCTGGACGCGCGCGAAAAGCGTGTTGCGATTAATGATCAGCGGCAGGGTCTGAATGATGCCGCTGTCGGGGTCCGCCTCCATCGCCGACGCCAGTTTGACGATGGTCGGTCCGGTCATCAGACTGTCGGCGTCAAGCACCACCATATGCGCATAGGCGCCGCCCCAGCGCGTGACAAAATCTTCAATATTGCCCGCCTTGCGGCTCGTGTTCTTTTCTCGGCGTCGATAAAAGACGCGCGCCTGCGGCCCAAGCCGGCGACGCAACGCGATGAACGCGCGCTCCTCCGCGATCCAGACGTCGGGATTGGTGGTGTCGGAGAGAAAGAACCAGTCGAAGCTCTCGCCCAGTCCCGTCGCCTGCACATCCTCGAAAATCGTCTGCAAGGCGGCGAACACCCGGCTCGGCGCCTCATTGTAGATCGGCATGACGACGGCGGTTTTCTCACGCAACTCCGTGGGCAGGACCGGCGTCGGACGCTTGTTCAGCAGCAGAACGAAACCGACGACGGCGCTGCAAAAGCTCAGCGCAATCCAGGAGAAGTTCAGCAGGAACAACGCCAGCAGCGCCCACTTCAGCGCGGTGACGCCGCCAACGTCGATGACCCGATACATCTGGTAGCCGCCATAGGCGGTCAGCGCGAAGCCGCCGCCATAGACGACCAGCCGCGCCAGCCAGGGCGTGCGCCAAAGCCACGGAGCCGCCGGGCGACGCACGTGATGCGTGTCATATTTGAAGAGACTTTGCGCCGGCATGGATAGCCGGTTCTCGGTCGGGGTCGGCGGCAGGGCGGCGTTATGGGAGGCGGAAGCGGCGTTCGGAGCGTGCGCGTCGGTCAGGGTGTCCATCTATAGAGCCAGGTCTCGCTGATCGCCTGCTCGCCCGATTTCAGGACAAGCCGCATTTCGCAAAAATTTTCCGCCGCCGGATCAATATCGAACACCACGCGGCAATTCTTCGCCGCCGGATTGAGAAAGGTCCTGACGTTCGTCGCCGCGCCGGGAGAGGTGACCAAGGCTGCGGTCAGATTCGCCGTGCGGCCGGCGTCAGCAAGCACATCGCCTGAAAAAACGACAAGAAAACGGCGATGCTTGCCGCCCGAAACCCGGCCGGAGCGAGACTCGGTCGCAATCGCCAGCGGCGGCCGCGCCGGCGGCTCCCAGCACCAGAACTGCCGATAGGCGAAGGTGGTCGCCAATCCGGCGAGCAATGGCGTCATGGGGCGCCAGTAAGCGACGATATTTTCGTTGTTTTCCGACTCCGAAGGGATCTCGACGAGCTGGATGGCGCCCGGCCCCCATTCGCCCAGCGGTTCAATCCACAGCGACGGGCGGCGCTCAAAATGCTGGTCGTCGTCCTGATAGTCGGCGATGTCGCGGTCGCGCACCAGCGCGCCGAATCCCTTGGGATTACCGTCGACGAAAGACGAGAATTGCAGGCTTTCGCGGTTGGAGACCGGCCGCCACAGCCACTCATTCGCGCCGGTCAGCATCTGAAGGCCATTGGCGGCCGCCACCATCGGACGCAGCTCGTCGGCCCGGTGGCGATCCAGCGGCGTGTAGAGCGACATCGCCGCGAAGCCGGCGAGGCCGTAATGGTCGATATTGGTGCGGGGGAACAGCGTCAGCTCGGTATCGACGATGGTGGCCTCGGCCGGCCGCAACGTGAACCGATAGGCGCCAGCGACGCTCGGCGCGTCAAGCAGCGCATGGATCACCAGCGTATTGTCGCCCAGCGCCGGCTTCTCGATCCAGAAGATCCGGAAAAACGGGAATTCCTCGCCGCGCGGGTCGGCGGTGCGGATCGACAGGCCACGGGCCGTGACGCCGAGGTTTTGCCCGGCGGCGACCGCCCGGTAGAAGCTCGCGCCCTGAAAAATAGCCAGCTCGGCTTCCGCGCCATTGGCGCCCGTATGCAGCACACGGAAGCCGGAATAGCTGAGATCCGGCAGTTTTTCCGGCGTTTTCAGACCGCCATAATCGAACCGCCCCTGATCATAGGGGAGCCGCGTCGCGACGCCGTTTTCGACAAAATACAGATCAACAGCGGCGGTGAAGATATGGCCGCGATGCAGGGGCTCGATCGCGAAGCCTTTGTTTTCGCCTGCCCAAATCGCCGCGCCCGGCTTCGTTTTGATGCCGACGAATTGCTCATAGCTCAGGCCGGCGAAGGGATCGCGCAACTCGCCGGGCGGCGGCGCGTAGGGTTTCGCCGCGACAGTGCGGGCAAGATCGACGACCGTCTCGCGATTAAAAACCGGCGCGGCGGGGGGCGGCGAAGGCGGCGCGCCTTCTGCGCCCGCGCGGGCCGGACTCAGACCGGCGGCCATGGCGCCAAAGGCAGCCTTCAGGACGTCTCGACGTTCAAACATAAGGAACCGGGTGAGAGGGCGGCGGCGGGGCGTCAAATCGCTGGAACATCATGTATACAGGAATAAACCGAAGCAAAAGCTTTTCTTGCCGGTTTTCCGCCCTGTTCAGGCCCAAGGGGCGGCTTGCTCCCGCCCCCCCGAATCTGCATAGAAACAATTTGAAAAATCATTGGCGCGGCTGGGTCGCGCCTGTTTTCGTCACGCCTTTTCATCAACAGATTGTCGCGACCGCCATGCTGTCCACCAAGCCGTCCGCCCCTCGAAAAGCGCTCGCCGTCGTTCTCGCCGCCGGTGAGGGCACGCGGATGAAATCCGACACGGCCAAAGTTCTGCATGCAGTCGCCGGCCGATCGATGCTGGCGCATGTGCTGGCCAGCGTCGCAGCGGCGAAGGTGGCGGATGTCGCCGTCGTCGTCGGCCCCGGCCGCGAAGATGTGCGCGCCGAGGCGCAGAAACTTGCCCCGCACTCACAGGTCTTTGTCCAGACCGAGCGGCTTGGCACCGCCCACGCCGTCCTCGCCGCACAAGAGGCCATCGCCGCCGGCTATGACGATCTGATCGTCCTTTTCGCCGACACCCCGCTCGTCACCGGCGAGACGATCCACGCTCTGCGCGTCGCGCTGGCCGATGGCGCCAGCGTCGCAGCGCTCGGCTTCATGGCGGACAATCCCTTTGGTTACGGTCGTCTGTTGCAGGACGACGCCGGCCGCCTCATGGCCATCCGGGAAGAAAAAGACGCGTCCGAGGCCGAACGCGCCATTCGGCTCAGCAACGCCGGGCTGATGGCGATCGACGGTCGTCGCGCCCTCGACCTTATGGGACGGATCGGCGCCGAGAACGCCAAGGGCGAATATTATCTGACCGACATTGTCGAACTCGCACGCGCCGACGGACTGGAGACACGCGTTGTCGTCGCCGATGAAACGGAAGTGCTCGGCGTCAACGACCGCATCCAGCTGGCGCAGGCGGAAGCCGTTTTGCAAACGCGACTGCGGCGCGCGGCGATGGCCGCCGGCGTCACCATGATTGCGCCGGAAACCGTTTTCTTCTCGCACGACACTCTTCTGGGTCGTGACGTGCTGATTGAGCCGCACGTCGTATTTGGACCGGGCGTCACGGTTGGCGACGGCGTAGTGATCCACGCCTTCTCGCATCTTGAAGGCGCAACCATCGGACCGATGGCGACCATCGGCCCTTATGCGCGCCTGCGTCCCGGCGCACGACTCGCCGACAAGGCAAAGGTCGGCAATTTCGTCGAGATCAAGAACGCCGACATCGCGCAGGGCGCGAAGGTCAATCATCTGACCTATATCGGCGACGCGGACATCGGCGCCAACGCCAACATCGGCGCCGGCACAATCACCTGCAATTACGACGGCTTTTTCAAATATCGCACCGTGATTGGCGCAAACGCCTTTATCGGCTCCAATTCGGCGCTGGTGGCGCCTGTCACGATCGGCGCCGGCGCCTATGTGGGCTCCGGTTCGGTGGTGACAAAGAATGTCGCCGACGACGCGCTCGCTGTCGCGCGCGGCCGCCAGATGGAAATATCCGGCTGGGCGAAAAACTTCCGCGCCATGCAGACAGCAAAAAAAGAAAAAGCGAAGAAATAGAATTATTGGCTTGTCTTTAACGCCGGCGACGCTGGCGCCAGCTTCCGGAGAGCGCGATGTGCGGCATTGTAGGCATACTCGGTAAGGGACCGGTAGCAGGCGATCTCATCGAGGCGCTGAAGCGTCTAGAATATCGCGGCTATGACTCCGCCGGCGTCGCGACGCTGGAGAATGGCCGCATTGTGCGCGTGCGCGCCAGCGGCAAGCTGAAGAACCTTGAAGAGAAACTCGCCACCGAAAAATTATCCGGCGCCGCCGGCATCGGCCATACGCGCTGGGCGACGCATGGCAAACCGACCGAGAGCAACGCCCATCCGCACGCCAGCGACAAAGTCGTCGTCGTGCATAATGGCATTATCGAAAACTTTCGCGAGCTGCGCGAAGAGTTGCAGGGACGCGGTCATCGCTTCGCCTCCGAAACCGACTCTGAAGTTGTCGCGCATCTTGTCAGCGACGGGCTGAAAGCAGGCGCAACGCCGCAAGACGCCGTCGCCGCCACGCTTAAACGCCTGAAGGGCGCCTTCGCGCTGGCTTTTCTTTTTGAGGGCGAAAATGATCTGCTGATCGGCGCGCGTCGCGGTTCACCGCTCGCGGTCGGCTGGGGCGAAGAGGGCGTTTATCTCGGCTCCGACGCGCTGGCGCTGGCGCCCTTCGCGAACTCCATCGCCTATCTCGACGAAGGCGATTGGGTTGTGCTGCGCCGTGAGTCGAGCGAATTCCACAATGCGGATGATGCGATCGTCGAACGTCGTCGCCAGCCGTTGCAAGCGGGCTCCTTTCTGGTCGAGAAAGGTAATTTCCGCCATTTCATGGCCAAGGAAATCTTCGAGCAGCCGGAAGTCATCGGCCGGACGCTGGCGCATTATCTCGATCTCGCCGAAGGCGTGGTTCGACTACCCTTCGACTTCTCCTTCGATCCGGCGCGCCTGTCGCGCGTCACCATCTCTGCCTGCGGCACGGCGTTCTACGCAGGCCTTGTCGCGCGCTATTGGCTGGAGCGCTTTGCTCGGCTTTCGGTCGACATCGATATCGCCTCCGAATTCCGCTATCGCGATCCGCCGTTGCCTGACGATGGATTGATGATCGTCGTGTCGCAGTCCGGCGAAACCGCCGATACGCTCGCCGCTTTGCGTTACGCCAAGCAGCACAATCAACACACGCTGGCGATCGTGAACGTCGACACCTCGACCATTGCGCGGGAAAGCGACATTGTCGCCAGAACTCTCGCTGGTCCCGAGATCGGCGTCGCCTCGACCAAAGCATTCACCTGCCAACTCGCTGTCTTCGCCTGCCTGGCGCTGGCGCTGGGGCGCGCGCGCGGCGTGTTGACACGCGAACAAGAGCGCGAACTGGTCGCCGAACTGATCGCAACGCCCGGGCAGATGGCCGAGGAGTTGAATCGCGAAGCGCAGATCGAGCCGGTGGCGCGCGATGTCGCGCGCGCAACCAGCTCGCTTTATCTCGGACGCGGACCATCCTTCCCGCTGGCGATGGAAGGCGCGCTGAAACTTAAAGAGCTGTCCTATATTCACGCCGAAGGCTATGCCGCCGGGGAACTCAAACATGGCCCGATCGCGCTGATCGATTACGCCATGCCGGTGATTGTGCTGGCGCCGCCGGACGCCAGCCTTGAGAAAACCGTGTCCAACCTGCAGGAAGTTGCGGCGCGCGGCGGCCATCTGATCCTGATCGGACCGCCTTCCGCCCGCACGGCGGCGGCGGCGGAACTCGCCGGCTATGTCGAAGTGGCGGAAAACGTCTCCGGCCCGTTCGCCGCGCTGGTCTATGCGGCGCCTGTGCAATTGCTCGCCTATCATGTCGCCGTCTTCATGGGCAAAGACGTCGATCAGCCGCGCAATCTCGCGAAAAGCGTTACGGTGGAGTAAGCGCGGATACCGCGCCTCAGGCGGCGGACATCGCCGCATCCTCCGGCTCGGCGTCGGACGTAACGCGGACGGGCGGATCGTTGCGATTAAGCCGGCTGATCAACCAGATCGACACGCCGGTTTCGAGCACGGCCAGCGCCGCCAGCAGAAAAGCGTAGCGCCAGTTGAGTCGCATGAGCGACTCCAGCGAGACCAGAAAAATAATATGCGCCGTTGGCGCGGCCATAATCATCAGACCGCCCCCCGCCCCACGACGCCCCGTGATGTTGCCGAAGGTCAGGCCGAGCGCCAACGCCAGCAAGGTATGCGACAGAGCGAGCATGGGAACGCCAAAACGCTTGGCGGCCTCTGCGGACCATTCGCCCAGTTGGCGCGGATCCACCAGCGCCTGCTGAAAATTTTCCTTAAAGCCCGACGGAGAAAGCTCGTAAACGCCATGCCAGCCACGCTCCGGCAAGGCGCCGCTGCCCTGCATCGGCAGCGCCATGGCATATTCATCAAAATTCGAGATTTTCACTTCGCCGGCGCCGGTGAGCGAGCGGGTCTGGATGCTGCCTTTCGACAAAGCGACAATAACGCCCGACTCATTACGACGAAAATCGGCCTGCGCCGCCGTGATCGTCTCTTCCTGCATCTTCTCGATCGAGATTTGCCGAACATACATATTGGCGGCGAGATCGGGCGTCAGCCAGCGTTCGATATAAAGCGTCTTCAACCCATTATCGAAGGTGTAGAAATGCGCGGCGTCCAGCATGCGATGGTTGAGCGAATTACGCACGACATTCAAAACATCCTGCATATTGCTGGAGTAATAAGGCGAAATCACATTCCCGAGAAGATAGCAGAGAACGACAATGCCGGCGGCAAGCGTCAGCGCAGGACGACAGATCGCCCAGGCCGACAATCGCAGCGCGTAAAACACGGCGATCATGCCTTCGCTCGCCATGCGCGAGAATTCGAGCGCCGTGCCCAGACCGACCGCCATCGGCAGGGTCAGAAAAGCGACAGTCGGCGAGATGCCTATCAGCGCGGGCGTCACCAGACCGCCGCGCACGGCCGCCGGCGGCAGCTGGTAGAGCAGATAAGACAGAACGACCGGCACAGACAACGCCAGCTGCACGACCAGCATGCTCAGGCCGATGCGCTTGAACAAATATATGAACAGCAGGCGCGGCATGGCGGTCCGTCTCGCTAGCGCGCGTTTTTGAACCGCGCCCAGGCGGCTTTCGAATAGTCTGTCCAGGCGGCGTCAAAGACGCCGCGCGCCGGCAAGGCGGTCGCGCCAGCCCAATGCGCGAAATAAATCTCCTTGCCTTCGTAATCGACAGGCTTGCCGTTCTGGAAGCTGACGCCCGGCGCCTTGTAGAAGCTCTCATGCGAGGCCTTCTCGACGAAATTCGGCAACAACTCGATTTTCAGGCCGCGACGATGGGTGACGAAGTTGACCAGCGGCTGGGCGAATAACTGGCCACGTTTGCGGACGTCATGAAAAATCGCGGCGTCTGTGCGGATCGTTTCGATGAAATCCGACAATGTCAGATAAGTGTTCGACGTGACCCAGAAGCCGTCGTTGAACAATAAAACATCCTGCAGGAAGGGATAGTTCGCACGTCGCTCATTATAGACATATTCAAAGCTGGGCGAGGCGACGATAAATTCCTGCTTGCCAGCCTCAAGCCGCCCGAACAGGGGGCGGAAATCCCTGAATACAATCACATCGACATCGACGTAAACGACTTCGTCGAGCGGCAGCGCCAGCGCCTGAAGTTTGCGCAACCGGCGGCGATTCGTATTGAAGATGCCGGGATAGAGTTCGTGCGAGAGACGATCGATCTCGACCGGCTCCTCCTCGATAAAGGTGGCTCCGTAAATCTCCGCCGCACGACGGGTCTGGGCGACATTGTCGTCATAGGGGATCAGATACAGCGGCAGGCCGGCGTTGGTGTCACGGTAGCTTTCAAGGAAAGGCAACAACCAATCGATGATCTTGTCGTTGCCGACAATGGCGACGCCATAGCGTTTGGCCGCGGGCTCGGCGCCCCCCGTCTCAGGGGCGCGCAGGGGTAGATTTGGTCGTCGAAGGCTCATATAGGGGATGTACTTTTAAAAATCGGGCAAAAGCAAGGGGGCGCACATCGATCCTCTCCCTCTGGCGGGCAAGACGGTCGCAGTCGTCCAAGCCGCCTGGCACTCCTGCGGCAGCTACCAAGTCAATGTCAGCCAGATCGCCGCCTATCGGGCGCTGGGGGCGCGCGTCGTCTCCGTCGCCTTTATGGACGATCTGGCCCCCCCGCCCCCGGGCGGCGGGCGCTGGCGGGAATATATCGCCGCCACCAGCGATATCGGCGCAGACCGGCGCTATTACTCTGGCGCGCCCATCGCCGCGCTGGCCTCACGGCTACTCACCGACGGCTGGTGGCGTCTGATCCACGGCGATCAGGCGGCCTGGCTGCTTGAACTCTCCAAACGCGCGCCGATCCCCGCCGGCTTCGCCGATGAAAAAATCGATCTTTTTCACACCAATCATTATTTCACCCTGCCCTTCGTCGAAACGCTGAAACAGGGTCAAGTCATCCCGGTCGTTCTGGAGACGCAGGACATTCAGGCGCGGCAATATGTGTTGCGCAACCGCGGCGGCTTCTTCATTCCACCCCACGCCAGCTATGACGACATGCTCAAAAAAGAGCTTGCGTGGATGCGACGCGCCGATTTGTGCGTCCATCTCAACAGCGAAGAAGACGCCGACTTCCGTCGCTTGTTGCCGCAATCGCGTCATGCGCTGGTTTTTCCCGCCGTGCCTGAAGTCACCCGGGCGCGCGGACGCAACATCATCATCGTCGCTAGCGACAATTACGCCAATTATGTCAGCATTCGCTGGCTTCTTCAGGAAGTCATGCCACTGGCCGGCGACGCGCGCGTCGAGATTTACGGCAATATCGATCGGGGCGTGAAACAGCGTGATCCGGCGCTGTTCGAAGCACACCAGCATTTGTTCCGTGGTCGGGTCGAAGACATCGGCGCCGTCTACGCCGCCGCTGGCTGCGTGTTACTGCCGACGGTCGAAGGCCATGGCCTGTCGATCAAGGCGGTCGAAGCCCTCTCCTGCGGCGCGCTGCTGGTGGCGACGCCGCTCGCCTTTCGCGGCATGAAAATTGATCCTGCCACGCTGGATAATGTCGCCTTCGCCACCGAGCCAGCGGAATTTGCGCGCTGCTGGCGAGAAGCGCAGGCACGGGCTGAAAACGCCGCCTCGCCGGAAGGCGAGAGCGCGACGCGTCGTCTGTATGCGGAGACGTTCAGTCCACCAGCCTACGCCCGAAAACTGGCGGCGGCGCTTGAAGCGCTGAAACCCCGGACAGCGGACAAAACGCTGCCGCTCGCCGGCCGCAAGATCGCGCTGTTGCATCCCGCCTGGCACAGTTGCGGCACCTATCAGGTGGTGCTCGGACAGATCGCCGCCTATCGCGCGCTCGGCGCCGATGTCTGGCCAATCGCCGTCAGTTCCGACCCGGGTTTTGTTCCCGGACGCGCATGGCTCTGGAACCCGTTCATCCGCGCGACGCCGGAGCTCGACTCTGAGCCGCGCTATTATGGCGGCGCGCCTTTCCGCGCGCTGCTGCATCCGCATTTTCTGGGCGGCGTGCTCTGGCCCTATCTCCATGGCGATCAGGCGCGCATGCGGCTTGGCAATGCGATAAGGGCCGTTCTCTCGCCTGAAGTAGAAGCGCAGAGCTTCGACCTTATCCATTGCAATCATTTTTTCCTGACGCCCATTGCAAAACGCTTAGCGCGCAGCGATACGCAAATCGTTCTCGACAGTCATGATTTGCAGGCGCGTCAATATGAGCTGGTCAACAAGCGCATGCCCTGGTTACACCCGCGCGTCAGCTATGAGACGATGCTGGGCGAAGAACTCGACGCCATGCGCGATGCGGACTTGCTGCTGCATCTCAATGCGCGGGAAGCGAACGAGTTCGAGAAATTATTGCCAGAAAAGCAACACGCGCTGCTTTACCCCGCGACGCCGCCGGCGCCGACGGGACCCGGCGGCCCCGACATCCTGCTTGTCGCGAGCAACAACACCCCGAATGTCGAAAGCGTCATCTGGTTTTTGCGCGAGATCGCGCCGAAAGCGCCCGGCGTTCAGGTGCAAATTGTCGGCAATGTCGATGCAGGTGTGCGGTCGCGCGCGCCGCAGGAATATAAAGCTTACGCCAATTGGTTTACCGGACAGGTCGAGGATCTCGGCGCGGTTTACGCCAATGCGCGCCTTGCCTTGCTGCCGACCATCAGCGGTCATGGGCTGTCGATCAAAAGCGTTGAAGCCCTCTCCAGCGGACTGCCGCTGATCGCCACGCCACAGGCGATGCGCGGCATGGACGAAAGCGTGATGGCTCTGCAGGGGATAGAATATGCCGAGAGCGCCGAGGCCTTTGCGCAGTTATTGCGCGCCGGCGCTGAACGCCCCGCGCCGGACGCGTCAGCACGCGCCGCCAGCGCCACCCGCGCCTATTATGACAGACATTTCTCGCAGGAAGCCTATCAGCGCCATCTGGCGCTTCTGATCACGCCACGCCTCAGCGTCAGATAACGCTCTCATCGAGCGATCCGACGTACGTATCGTGGCCAATTATTCTTGAGGATCAAGCGGTGCGACGCCTTTGGGCGCGCCATTTTCGCCGAGCGTGATTTTTTCGACGCGCGCCTCGGCTTCGGCGAGCAATTTCTCGCAGCGCTCCTGAAGACCGCGACCTCGCGCATAAAGCGCCACCGACTCATCCAGCGACACGGCGCCTTTCTCAAGTGCGCCGACGATCTGCTCCAGTTCCTGTATCGCCTGTTCGAAGGGCAGGCTGGCGGCGGCGGTTTTGGCGGGTTCCTTGCTCATGACCGTTGAATAGCTCATTCCCGGATCATTGACCATCACGTCGGGTCCATGAACGACAGGCGCCGCTAACCGTGATCTTCCGGCTCCGCATGCCCGACGATGCGCAGGATCTCGGGAAACTGGACCAGCATCCGCCGCTCGACCTGATCCACAGCCTGGTGCACGATCTCGACGGCGACGGCGGGATCGACGCGACAATGAAAATTGACGACCCACCCCCCCGAGGTTTCACGCGCGCGCACATCGTGAATGTCGCCAAGCCAGCCAACCTCAAGCGCATGATGATGAAGCGCCGCAATGATCTCTTCGCGCGCCACCGGATCAATATCGACGCCGGCCATCACATGCGGCGACATTGGATCGATGTGAGTTTCAATTTCGACATCCGCGCCAAATTCATCGCGGATGGCGCGCTCGAAATCCGTTGCGATGGCGTGAGCGCGCCCCATCGGCATGGCGCCATCGACTTCGACATCGACGCCGATCGCAAGCCGATCGCCAATCTGCTGCGCAATGATGTGATGCGCCGTCAGATGGCGCCGCGCCGCGACCAGCAGCGTGCGTTCGACGACCGTCTCG
Organism: Methylocystis sp.; assembly: GCA_023253795.1. Taxonomy (GTDB): domain Bacteria; phylum Pseudomonadota; class Alphaproteobacteria; order Rhizobiales; family Beijerinckiaceae; genus Methylocystis. The sequence continues at coordinate 17,995 of JALRFG010000006.1, read as the reverse complement.
TCATCCAGCGCGCGTGGCTCGATCACCACGGTGATTAACGCTCGCGGCTCCACGGCAGCGACAGCTTCGGCGACCGCCTGCTTGATGTGCGCCGCCTGCTCCATCCGCAGGCTGCGCGAAACGCCGATGACCGCCTCGCCGATCACCTCGGGACCAACGCTGCGCAGACGCAGATCATCCAGCGTAATCACGCCCGGCACATCTGTAATGGCTTGCCGGATCTGCGGCGTCAGATCGCCGGGCGCGGCGTCGAGCAGGGTGCTGATCGTGCGCTGGCCCAAGCGATAGCCGGCGATGGCGATAAAGATGGCGACGCCAAAAGAAGCGAGCGCATCGCCTTTCAGGAAACCGAACTGGGTGGCGGCGATCCCGATCAACGCCAGGACGGATGAAACCAGATCGCTGGCGAAATGGAGGGCGTCCGCCGCCAGCGCGTCGCTATGCTCCTCCGTCGCAATCGCCCCTAACTGCCGCGAACGGATGAAATCGACGCCAATCGAGACGCCGAGCACGACGTAAACCGGCCAGCCGGCGTCGATCTTTACGTCGGTCTCCATCAGCCGGCGGATCGCCTCGCCGACGACCAGCAGGGCCAGGCCGAAAAGCAGGCCGGTTTCGACCAGCGCCGCCAGCGCCTCGAACTTGCCATGACCATAATGATGCTCTGCGTCGGCGGGCTTCTCCGCCTCCCGCACCGCATAAAAAGTCAGCACTGTCGCGCCGGTGTCGACAAAAGCGTGGCCGGCTTCCGAGAGCAGCGCCAGAGAACCAGACCACAGCCCCGCGACAAGCTTGGCGAGCGCCAGCAGCGCGCTCGCCGCGATCGAGGCGCGCGCTGCGGTAAGCTTGCGGCTTTGTCCCGCGCGTTCGGCGGGGTCGAGGGCGGTCATGGCGGTCGTTGTAAGTCCGGACGAATGAAAATGATATAAGATCGGTCGGCACAGGAGACAAAAATGAACTATCTGCACACGATGATCCGGGTCGGCGACCTTGAGGGCGCGCTGGCGTTTTTCACTCTTCTCGGATTGAGCGAAATCCGCCGCATGGAGAATGAGAAAGGCCGCTTCACGCTGGTATATCTCGCCGCGCCGGATGATGTCGCGCGGGCCAAAGAGACCGACGCGCCAATGATCGAGCTGACCTACAATTGGGACGAACATAGCTACGCCGGCGGGCGCAATTTCGGACATCTCGCTTTCGCCGTCGACGATATTTACGCTGTTTGCGATCGGCTGAAATCCGCTGGCGTCACCATCAACCGTCCGCCGCGCGATGGCCACATGGCGTTTGTGCGCACGCCGGACGCGATTTCCATTGAGCTGCTGCAAAAAGGCAAAGCGTTGCCGCCGCAAGAGCCCTGGGCCTCCGCCCAAAATATCGGGGAGTGGTGAGCATTTTGCGGCGCCGCATATTTCGCATTGCACTGAGGAGTGAGCATGTGCAGCGACGAATTTTATGAAAAAAAGGGAACGACAGGCGACAATACGGCGTTTGCAGAATAGGCTGATGATGAACGGTCAGGCATGATGCGAACGCACAGCCATCCGTAAACCTTCATAAAGAAGGTCAATAAAAAGAAAATGAACGACGATCGGGAAGGAATGCTGAGTCTGGACATGCGCTGACTTCCCTCCCGGCGCGTCCGTTCATGAAACTGTCATGCAAGAGCCGCATAATGGCGCTGGCATGAAGTTGCGAAGTCGGTTGCGTTTTGGCGCGAGAGACGGAGGGAGGTCATGTTGATTGCTGATTTGATCCATTCCTGCTCGAATGAAAAGGTCGCAGAAGCGGCGCTGTGCTGCCTTGGCGGTCGTTTCGCCGAAAACGTCAATGTCGCCGCCCGGGAAAAGGGCGTGAGCGCTGGCGCTTTCGTTGTTGGCGTCATTCATGATTTCGCGCATCACGCCGACGCATCGACGCGCGAATCCCTGCGCGAGAAAATCGTCAGCGACGACCAGCCCCTGCTGGAAGGCTTGCGGACGCTGCTCGAGGGCGCTTTGCGCGAGAGCCTGATGCCCGGCGACGCCGCTCTGGTTCTGGCCCCGATCATGCGAACCAACCTCGCCTATAGCGGCCAGCATTTATGCTGATCCGTAGACCCGCATGATCCCGTTTGTTTAAGCGGCGCTTGCGAGCGCCGCTTTTTCTTTATCCGCCAATATGCGAAAAGGTTTCCGGCATTAACGCAGGAGCCATAGCGCATTATGGCGCAGATTCTTGATCAAACCCAGATTGCCGCGCTGCTCTCCGTCTGGGGCTATGGGGCGATTTGCGGCGTCGTCGCGCTGGAAAGCGCCGGCCTGCCTCTGCCAGGCGAAACGCTGCTGATCGGCGCGGCGGTCTATGCGCGGCTCACCGGCGCCATGGACATTGGCGGCGTTATCGCCGCCGCCGCATTCGGCGCCATCCTTGGCGACAATCTTGGTTACTGGATCGGTCGGCGTTATGGCGTCGGCTTCCTCGAACGCCATGGCGCGCGCATCGGGCTGGGACCGGAAAAATTCCGGCTAAGCCAATATTTGTTTTACAAATGGGGCGGAGCCGTCGTGTTCTTCGGACGCTTCATTACGCTGCTGCGCATTTTCGCGGCCCTGCTCGCCGGCGCCAATCGTCTGCCATTGAAACTATTCATGATTTATAATGCAGCAGGCGGTGTGGTCTGGTCGTCTCTCTTCGGCTTCGGCGCCTATTACATGACCGCCGGTTTTGAGCAGATGGAAGGCGGCGTCGCGCGTTTCGCCTTCGGCGCCTTGCTCGCCGCCCTGTTCATGCTCTGGCGCTATTACCGTCGTCATGAAGCGCGACTGATGCAGGAGGCCGACGCCCTGTTCGCCGCCCGCGCCGCGCAAACACACGCACAGATATAATCAATCGAAGCGCGGCCCCTGTCGTGCCAGCGCCAGCGCCTTACGCAAATCTCGCGCCAGTTCGGCCTTTTGATCGGGCCCGAGAAATGCGCCGATTTCAATACGTTCGCCATGCGACGCCAGCGCCAGCCGCTGCACGCCGAACTCCTCATGAGTTTCCTGCTCCAGCCGCACCCAGCCCGGATTAAACCGCCATTCGCGTCGATGGCCGCGCACGCCAATCTTGGCGTGGATAAGCTCAATCGGCGTCAAATCGAGGGTTTCATAAGCTCGCGCCGAACGGAAGCTGATCTTGAAGGCGATATAGAGCGCCAGCGCATCAAGCCCCATGAAACCGGCGACGGGCCATGCGCCCATCACCAGAAACGGCAGCGCCAGAATCACCTGCGCCAGACAGAAGCCAAGGATAAATACGGTGAAGCCGCGCGGCGTCAGCGAGCGATGCGGCTGGAGCCGCGCTGCGTAAATCTTGCGCTCGAAGGCTTCGGACATCAGAGCAACCCGACGCTATCGTCCCACCAACCGGCAAGTTATAACGCCAATTATGGTCGGAAAAAACTCCCCCGCGAAATCTGCCGCCCCGCGTCGACGCCCCAGCGCCGCCGAAGCCAGGCGCATCGAAGAGATTTTCGCGCGCTTCGCCGCCGCCACTCCCGAGCCGAAAGGCGAGCTTTATTACACCAACTCCTTCACTTTGCTTGTCGCCGTCGTGCTTTCCGCCCAAGCGACGGACGCCGGCGTCAACAAGGCGACGCCGGCCCTCTTCGCGCTTGCCGACACGCCCGCCAAAATGGCGGCGCTAGGCGAAGACAAGGTGCGCGAGGCGATCAAGACCATCGGCCTGTTTCGCGCAAAGGCGAAGAATGTCGTCGCGCTGTCACGCCTGCTGATCGAACGTCATCATGGCGCGGTGCCGCAAACCCGTGACGAACTGATCGCGCTGCCCGGCGTCGGCCGCAAGACGGCGAATGTCGTGCTCAACATCGCCTTTCATCAGCCGACCATCGCCGTCGACACCCATATTTTCCGTGTATCGAACCGGCTGCCGCTCGCCAAAGGCAAAACGCCGGAAGCGGTGGAGGCTGGGTTGGAGAGGGTCGTGCCGGAGGCCTACCGGCTGCACGCGCATCATTGGCTGATCCTGCATGGGCGCTATATTTGCAAAGCGCGTAAGCCCGCCTGCGACCGCTGCCTCATCGCCGATCTGTGCCGCTATCCGGACAAGACCGCCGAAAGCTAGAAACATAATGGAGACGATATGAACCATCTTGCAAAACTTGCCGGCGTGCTCCCGCTGCTATTCGTCGCCCCCGCGCTGGCCGACGGCGCCGTCGATGTGAAAGGCTTTCACGGCAAGACGCGCGCGCAGATCGTCGAGTTCGGACATCTTTCGGAACTAAACGGCAAATATCAATTGCGCGTCACCGAAGTGACCATCGATCCCGACGGCTATATGAAGCCGCATCACCATCTGGGGCCGGGTGCGCGTTGCATCCTCTCGGGCGAACTCACCTATGTGTTTCGCGGACAGACGACGCTCTATAAGGCCGGCGACTGCTTCACCGAAACCGGCGACGAGTCGCATGAGGCGCGCAACGCCGGCAAGACTCCGGTCGTGCTGCATAATTCGGAAGTGCTGCCGGCGACGCTGCCCGAAGGCAAGACATCGCTGATCCCGTTGCCGGCGGATGCAAAGAAATAAACGCTCGCGCGTTAACCGCTACAGCGTCTTCCCGAGCCGTCCCGCGAGATCGCAAATATATTGCCAGGCGACGCGTCCTGAACGCGCGCCGCGAGTGATCGACCATTCCAGCGCTTCGGCGCGAATGGTCTCGGGCGGCGCGGAAAGTCCATAATGGGCGACATAGCCAAAGATCATCGCGAGATAATCGTCCTGGCTGCAATTATAGAAACCGATCCACAGGCCAAAACGATCGGAAAGCGAGACCTTCTCCTCGATCACTTCGCCCGGATCGATCGCGCTGGCGCGTTCATTCTCCATCATGTCGCGCGGCATCAGATGACGCCGGTTTGAGGTGGCGTAGAAGATCACATTCTCCGGCCGCCCTTCGACGCCGCCCTCCAGCGCGGTTTTCAGCGCCTTGTAGCTGGTCTCCGGGCCATCGAAGGAAAGATCGTCACAAAAAACGATGAAGCGGAAAGGCGCGCGCGCCAGCACGCCGAGCAAATCCGGCAGCGCCTCAATATCCTCGCGATGGATTTCGACGAGCTTCAGCCGCCGCTCCCCGGCCAGCGCGCCATGCACGCTTTTGACCAGCGAGGATTTGCCCATGCCGCGCGCCCCCCAGAGCAAGGCGTTATTGGCGGGAAAGCCCTGCGCAAAACGGGAGGTGTTGCCAAACAGAATGTCGCGCTGGCGATCCACCCCCGTGAGCAGCTCAAGCGGCGTGCGATTGACCCGCGCGACCGGCTGAAAGACTCCCCCCGACGCGCGCCAGACAAAAGCCTCGGCGACAGCAAAATCAGGCGCCGGCGGGGCCGGTGGGGCCAGCCGCTCCAGCGCCTCGGCGATGCGGATCAGGGGGGCGGCGAGATCATGTTGCGACATTTGGTTTCCGGCTCATGGGCTGATTTGCGGGTCACGGGGGATTATAGGGTAAGGACAGCCCGCTTCGAACGCCCGCCGAAGGAAAAAGCCTTTTGACGCCCGACGCCGACGCCCTCATCGACCGCGCCAGAGTGTTCATCGATCCCGCCCACCGCGAGGCGGCGGAGCGGGCGCTGGCCCATGCGCTCGAAAAGGACGCGGCCGGAGATGGCGTGCTCGCGGCGCTTTTCTCCCTCAGGCCAAAAGCGCGCGATCTCGTCTTCGGAGTCTTTGGCTCCTCGACCTATCTCGCCGATCTTGGCGCCCGCAATCCCGCCCGGCTCGCCCGCGCCCTCGCCAGCGAGCCAGCGACGCGGATCGAACAGCTCATAACCGCCACGAAAGAATTCGCTACCGACGACGAAGCCGAATTGATGCGCCAGCTGCGGCGCGTCAAACAGGAGGCGGCGCTGGTGATTGCGCTTTCCGATCTTTCCAAAGTCTGGGGCACGCTGGAGGCGACCGCCGCGCTGACCCGCATCGCCGACGCCACGCTGTCGGCGGCGATCCGCTTCACGCTGCGCGAAGCGGAGTCGCGCGGCAAGATCGAACTCGCCGATCAACGCGATCCCGAGCGCGGCTCGGGCTGGATTTTTCTCGGCATGGGCAAGGGCGGCGCCTATGAGCTGAATTATTCCTCCGACATCGATCTGATCGTTTTCTTCGACCGCGACCGCGTGCGCCTCGCCGATCCGCTGGAGGATGTCGATTTCTTCGTGCGGATGACCAAACGCGTCGTCAAAATCATGAGCGAACACACCGATGAAGGTTATGTGTTTCGCACCGATCTGCGTCTGCGGCCCGATCCGGGCGCGACGCCCATCGCCCTCCCGCTCACTGCTGCGCTGAGTTATTACGAGAGCATGGGGCAGAACTGGGAACGCGCCGCCTATATCAAGGCGCGCCCGGTCGCCGGCGATCTTTTCGCCGGCGAGGAATTCCTCAAGGAATTGTCGCCCTTCATCTGGCGCAAATATTTCGATTTCGCCGCCATCGCCGATGTGCATTCGATCAAACGGCAAATCCACGCCCACAAGGGTCACGGTAAGATCGCCGTGCTTGGCCACAACATTAAACTCGGACGCGGCGGCATTCGCGAAATCGAGTTTTTCACCCAGACGCAGCAGCTCATCACCGGCGGCCGCGATCCGCGCCTGCGCGGGCGCGAGACCCTGCCGATGCTCGATCAGCTTGTCGAAAGCGGCTGGGTGGAGACTCAGGCGCGCGACGCGCTGCGCGAGGCCTATCTGTTTTTGCGCGATGTCGAACATCGCATCCAGATGGTCGCCGACGAACAGAAACACACACTGCCGGATACGGAAGAAGGCGTCGCCAATATTGGCCGCATGATGGGCTTCGCCAGCTATGCGGAATTCGCTGACGCGCTGATCCAGCGCCTCGATACGGTGCAGGGATATTACGCGCGCCTGTTCGAAACCGCGCCAGAGCTGACGTCGTCGACCGGCAATCTCGTTTTCACCGGCGACGACGACGATCCCGAAACGCTCGAAACTCTGGCGCAGATGGGCTACGCCAGTCCGAAAACAGTGACTGAAACCATTCGCGGCTGGCATTTCGGCCGCTATGCCGCGACGCGATCCACTGTGGCGCGCGAACGTCTCACCGAACTCACGCCGGCGCTGCTGGAGGCATTGGCGCGCACCGAGAACGCCGACAAGGCGTTTATTGCGTTCGACAAGCTTGTCAGTCGTCTGCCGACGGGCGTGCAGCTCTTTTCGCTGCTGGTGTCGCAACCGCGCCTGCTCAATCTGCTGGCCGCCATCATGGGCGCCGCACCCAAACTGGCGGAAACAATCTCGCGCCGTCCGCGCGTCGTTGGCGCTGTGCTGGAGCCGAGTTTTTTCGAAACAGTCCCCAACGCCGATGATCTGCGACAGCGGCTCGCCGCCCAATTTGCCGAGTCGGCGTCTTATGAAGATGCGCTGGATCGCGCCCGCATTTTTGGACAGGAACAAAAATTCCTGATCGGGGTGCGCGTGTTGATCGGCTCGCTGTCGGTGACGGAAGCCGGCGCCGCCTATACGCGTCTCGCCGAAACGCTCATCACCGGTCTCTTCGAACGCGTCACGACAGAGTTTGAACGCGCGCATGGCCGTATTGACGGCGGCGCAGCGGCGATTGTCGCGATGGGCAAGCTTGGCGGGCGCGAGATGACCGCAGCATCCGATCTCGATCTGATGTTGCTCTACGACGCCGATCCGCTGGCGGAATCGATTGGCGGCGAACGATCGCTTTCGACCGCGCAATATTATGCGCGTTTAACGCAACGGCTGATCACTGCGCTCTCGGCGCCCACCGCCGAAGGCCTACTCTATGAAACCGATTTCCGCCTGCGGCCTTCCGGCAACAAGGGCCCCATCGCTGTCAGCATCGCGAGCTTCATCGATTATCAGGCGACAGAAGCCTGGACCTGGGAGCATATGGCGCTCACCCGCGCCCGCGTGATCGGCGCGCCGGAAGCGTTCGCGGCGCGCGTCGAAAGCGCGATCCGCACGGCGCTCACCAATCCCGTCGATCCGCAAAAGCTCAAAGACGACGTGCTGTCGATGCGGCGGCGGCTGGAGCAGGAAAAGGGCTCGACCAATCCCTGGGAGGTGAAGCAGGTCGCCGGCGGACTAATCGACATCGAATTTCTCGCGCAATATCTGATGTTGCGCGAGGGACCGGCGCGGCCGGAGATTTTCTCCACGACGACGCCAAAGGCTCTGATCAATCTGCGCGACGCCGGCGTGCTCGATCCCGGCGCGGCGGAGACGCTCATCGCCGCTTCGGCGCTTTACCAAGGACTGACGCAACTGATGCGTCTCGCCATCGACGACGCCTTCCGTCCGGCCGACGCCACGCGCGGCCTCGCCGATCTTTTGCGTCGCGCCGCCGATGCGCCGGATCTCTCCAGCCTTGAGGCGCTTTTGCGCGAGACCGAGAAAAAGACCCGCGACGTCTTCACCCAAGTCGTCGGCCCGCTTCCGGCGGCGGGCGCCACGGAGGGCGGGGAGTTGTCAGCCGGCGCGCCCCCGGCATAGAAACAGACTGTTCTTCCTGCGCTGGCGCCTCCTTGTGATGAGGCCGCCCGCCGCCTATCTGGGGTGTTCCGCCCCGTTCTCTGGAGCCCGTTCATGTTGAAAATTCAAGGAAATGCGCATTTCGTGACCCGCGCCGCCTTTGGCGCGATGGGACTTGCCCTGCTCGTTGCGGCGAGCGTCGCGCCTGCGCAGGCCAAGGTTCTCGCCAAGGTCAACGGCGTCGAGATCACCGATGACGACGTTAAAATGGCGATGGACGACCTCGGCCCGGGCATTCCGCGTCAGCTCGAAGGCAAGGCGCGCGAAGCTTACGTGCTCGATTTTCTGATCGACGAACAATTGGTGGTGCAGAAGGCGCAGGCTGACAAGCTCGGCGAAACGCCGGACTTCGCCAAAAAACTCGCCTATCTGCGCGACAAGGCGCTGATGGAGACGCTGCTCGGCAATGTTGCGAAATCGGCGGCGACCGATGCGGCGATCAAGCAGACCTATGATGAGGCGGCGAAAAACCAGAAACCGGAGACGGAATTTCACGCACATCACATTCTCGTCCCCACCGAGGAAGAAGCCAAGAAAGCGCTGGCCCGCATCAAGAGCGGCGAAGATTTCGCCAAGGTCGCCGACGAAATGTCGAAGGATCCGGGCTCCAAGGGCGGCGATCTCGGCTGGTTCACCAAGGACCGCATGGTGCCGGAATTCGCCGATGCGGCGGCGAAGCTGCAGCCGGGCCAGCTTTCCGAGCCGGTGAAATCGCAATTTGGCTGGCACATCATCAAGCTGGATCAAACGCGTCCGAAGACCTTCCCGCCGCTCGATCAGATCAAGGATCAGGTTGCGCGTTACGTTGTGCAGAAGGCGCAGAGCGAATTGGTGCTGAAGCTGCGCGAGAGCGCCAAGGTTGAGCGCACCGATCCGCCGCCGGCGCCCGCCGCCGCCGCCCCGAAGAAGTAAGCATTAACGCCGGCGCGTCATACGCGCCGGCGTCTTTTCCCTGTTTTTTGGTAGTATAAATTCGGGCGACGGCAGTGACGCGGTCATACGCCGCGTCCGATTGCAGCAAGGTTTCGCCGATGGCCCATGACGCCCCGCTTTCTCCGCTCGCACCCAAAACAACGCCCGACATTCCGCCGCTGGACGGCGTGCGTTTCGCCGCCGGCATGGCGGGCGTGCGTTACGCCGGCCGCACCGATGTGATGCTGGCGCTGATGGACGAAGGCGCGACGGTCGCCGGCGTTTTCACAAAATCGAAATGCCCTTCGGCGCCCGTCGACTGGTGCCGCGCCAAACTGAAGGGCGGCAAAGCGCGGGTGCTGCTGGTGAACTCCGGCAACGCCAACGCATTCACCGGCAAGGTTGGCGCGCAGGCCGTCAAGCTTTCGGCGCAACTCGCCGCCGCCGCCGCAGACGCCAATGAAAAACAGGTGTTTCTCGCCTCTACTGGCGTGATTGGCGAACCGCTTGACGCGACGAAATTCAACGGCGTTCTCGACACGCTCGCCCGCAACGCACGCCCCGACGCCTGGCAGGACGCAGCGCGTGCGATCATGACCACCGACACCTTCCCCAAACTGGCGACGCGCAAAACAATGATTGGCGGCGTTGATGTGACGATCAGCGGCATCGCCAAAGGCGCCGGCATGATCGCTCCCGATATGGCGACGATGCTGTCCTTTATCTTCACCGATGCGCCGATTGGCGCCGAGGCGTTGCAAGCGATGCTGTCGAAGGCCGTGCAGGGGTCGTTCAACGCCATCACCGTCGACAGCGACACATCGACATCGGACACATTGATGCTTTTCGCCACGGGCGCCGCAAAGAAGCGCGGCGCGCCGAAAATCGATGAGGCGTCGGACCGGCGTCTGCTGCAGTTCAAACGCGCGCTGTCAGAAGTTCTGCTCGACCTTGCGCAGCAGGTGGTGAAAGACGGCGAAGGCGCCCGCAAATTTGTCGAAGTGACAGTGACAGGCGCGGAAAACGCCAGAGCGGCGAAACGCATTGCGCTCTCCATCGCCAATTCACCATTGGTCAAAACAGCCATCGCCGGCGAAGACGCTAATTGGGGCCGCGTCGTGATGGCGGTCGGCAAAGCAGGCGAGAAAGCCGATCGCGACAAGCTCTCGATCTGGTTCGGCGGCGTGCGCGTCGCGCATCAGGGCCTGCGCGATCCTTCCTATAATGAAGCGGAAGTCTCCGAGATCATGAAGCGCCAGAACATTGTCATCAACGCCGACATCGGCGTTGGCGCGGGCGCTGCAACGGTGTGGACCTGCGATCTGACCAAGGAATATGTCGCCATCAATGGCGATTACCGCAGCTAACGCGCCGCGCAGTTTGCACAAATAAAAAACCCGGCCAATTGGCCGGGTTTTATTTTTTAGCGGGCGTTCTTCTGAATGGCGTCCATCAGCTTGGCTTTTGGCATTTTCGTGCAGTAACGCGCGATCTTGTCGGTGTTGCGCTTCACATATTTGGAGTCGATCACCGTAAGGTTCTTCGAAGACATCCAATAGCCACGCATCCAGTTGCCGATAAAATCCTGGGTCTCCGCATCGTAACCGGCGAAGTCCTTGCAGGTGATGTCGGCCATCTCAATGGTGACCTGCGCATTAACGGGCGTCGCAAAAGGGAGAGCGACGGCGGCAGCGGCGGCAAAGCCGGCGAGAATGAGTTTGCGATTCATGATCGTCACGATCTCCCTGTTACTTCTTCTGTCCAACGGCGCGTTCGATCGCCGCCATGACGGAGTCGGACGGATTGAACTTGCACCAGCTCATCACGCTCGCCGTGTTCTTGCGAAACAGCCCCATGTCGATGTAGGTGCGACCGGCCTTCTGTGCGAACCAGCCGCTCACAAAGGCGCCGAAATCTGTCTGATCCACCTGCGGCATCGCCAGCACTTCGCTGCAGGTGACCTTGCTCATGTCGATCTTGACCTGCGCCTGGGAAAGCGACGGAATGCACACGCTGGCGAGCGCCAGTGCGACAACTATCTTCTTCATGCGTTCTCCTCCGAATGTATCGCCATCTGCCCGGCTCACGGAGACAACCCTGAAGAGGTCCATTCTCCCGCCGGTTTTTTAAGCAGTCATGACGCGCGCGCCATGCCGCATCATGCATCGACGATCCTGTCCCGTGTGACACGATGCGCCCTAAAGGGCAATATTCCCAGCCCGTCTGCAATGCGGCGTCCACCGCGCAAAATCCCGCGCCAACGTTGACGATCATCCCCTGTCGGCACGCTGAAAAGCTGATATAATCAACGGCATGAAACTACTTTTGGTTGTCGCCGCCGCGCTCATCGACGCGGATAATCGCGTGCTCATCGCACAACGCCCCGAAGGCAAACAACTTGCTGGCCTGTGGGAATTTCCCGGCGGCAAGCTGGATCCCGGAGAACGACCGGAACGTGCATTGGCGCGAGAACTCAAGGAAGAGTTGAGCATCGATGTCTGCGAACCCTGTCTCGCGCCGCTAACCTTCGCCAGCCACGCCTATGATGATTTTCATTTGCTGATGCCGCTTTATGTCTGCCGCAAATGGGACGGACTTGTCGTTCCCGCGGAAGGGCAAAACATCAAATGGGCGCATGCGCGCGATCTGCGGAAATATGACATGCCGCCCGCCGATGCGCCGCTGATCGGACCGCTGATCGATTTTTTGAGATAGACTGGCGCTGATTACAAAGGCGCTGGCTCGGCCTTCGTCATGGCGAAGCTCGCCGGGATCGATAACGTCCACACCAGACCATCAGGCGGAAAATTCAGCGTCGCTTCGCCATCGAGCGCCAGCGCGACAAGGCGCTTGACGACCTTGTGGCCAAAACCCTCACGCGGCGGCGTCGCCACCGACGGCCCGCCGCTCTCACGCCATTCGATGTTTAAACGGCCATCTTCAAGGCCCCATTTCAACGACACCGCGCCATCGGGGCGCGACAGCGCGCCATAAGCCAAGGCATTGGTGGCGAGTTCATGCAAGGCGAGGCCGATATTTTGCGCGGCTTCCGGCTTCAGCATCAGCTTCGGCCCTTCGATCAATGCGCGCTGCGCCAGATCATCTTTGGCGACATCAAGGCAATAAGCCATTTGCGCGCGCACCAGATCATGCATCGCGGCGCCGCGCCAATCCTGCGAAATCAGCAGATCATGCGCCATCGACAAGGCCTGCAGGCGCGCGCCGAATTTGCGCTGAAACTCCTCAACAGAGGGTGAGCCCGCCGCCGTCTGGCGCGACATCGCCTGAACGACGGCAAGTAGATTTTTGGAACGATGCACGAGTTCGCGCAACAACACGCGCACATGCTGTTCGCGCTGTTTGCGGCCGGTGATGTCGCGCGCCGTGCCAAGAATGCGGATCGGACGACCGTTTTCAAAAAAGGTGCGGCCACGGATCGACACCCAGCGCTCGACCTTATCCTTCAGGCCAATCACCCGATATTCAATTTCGTAATCGCCATCATGTTCGGGATCGAGCGCTGTCTCCACCGCCTCGCGCGAGCGCTTGCGATCCTGCGGATGTAAAGCGTTGCGAAAAATATCGAGGCTTGCCGGCGTCGTGTCGTCGAACCCCCATAATTGCCGCACACGCGCATCGAGATGCACTTCACCGGTGATGAGGTTCCAGTCCCATACGCCCGTGCGGCCGGCGTCGAGCGCAAGCTGCATACGCTCCAGCGCATAGGCCTGATCCTTCGTCGCATCCGTCTCCGTCGGCGCGACGACCGACTGCGCCGATGCGGCGTCCAGATTCATGCTGCGCTGGCCGTTCGACATCAGATATCAACCAGCTCGGCGGCGAAAGCCGCCGTTTCCTGAATGAAGGCGAAGCGCGCTTCCGGCTTGTTGCCCATCAATCGCTCGACGCAATCGGCTGTTTCCTCGCGCTCCTCGCCAGCGAGAACCACTTTGAGCAGCGTGCGCTTGGTCGGGTCCATCGTCGTTTCCTTCAACTGCGCGGCGCTCATTTCGCCGAGACCCTTGAAGCGATTGACCTCGATCTTGCCCTTGCCGGTGAGCTCGGTGCGCTCAAGCTCTTCGCGATGTTCATTGTCGCGCGCATAGACGGTTTTGGCGCCCTGCGTCAGCTTGTAGAGCGGCGGCTGCGCCAGATAGAGATGGCCGCCCTCGATCAGACGCGGCATCTGCCGATAAAAGAACGTGATCAGCAACGAAGCGATATGCGCGCCGTCAACATCCGCGTCGGTCATCACGATCACTTTTCCGTAACGCAAATCCTCTTCGCGATAATGGGCGCCGAGACCGCAGCCCAGCGCCTGCGTCAGATCGGCGAGTTGCTGATTGGCGTGCAGCTTGTCCTTGGTTGCGGAGGCGACATTGAGGATCTTGCCGCGCAACGGCAGCACCGCTTGCGTCGCGCGATTACGCGCCTCCTTGGCCGAGCCGCCGGCGGAATCGCCTTCGACGATGAAAAGCTCCGAGCCTTCAGTCGAATTATTGGTGCAATCGACGAGCTTGCCGGGCAGGCGCAATTTGCGCGTCGCGGTTTTGCGCGCGACATCCTTTTCGGCGCGACGACGCAGCCGCTCCTCGGCGCGTTCGATCGCGAAATCGAGCAGCTTGTTCGCCTGCGACGGCGCGCCCGCCAGCCAGTGATCGAAGGCGTCGCGCACCGCGCTTTCGACAATGCGCGACGCCTCGACCGTCATCAGTCGGCTCTTGTTCTGGCCCTGAAACTCCGGCTCGCGAATAAACACCGAGATCATCGCCGCCGATTGACCCATCAGATCGTCGGCGGTCACGTCTTTCGCGCGCTTCGCCTGTCCGATGCGGTCGGCGTGATCGCGCAACGCCTTGGTCAGCGCCGAACGGAAACCCGCTTCATGCGTGCCGCCATCGGGCGTGGGAATCGTGTTGCAGTAGGAATGAACGAATCCGTCATCGTCGGCGAGCCACGCCACCGCCCATTCGAGCGAACCATGGCCGCCTTCGCGCGTCACCTTGCCGACGAAAGGCTGATCGGTGACCGACTCCTTGCCTTGAATTTCACGCGCCAGATAATCCTTGAGGCCGCCGGGAAAGCGCAACACCGCTTCAGCGGGAATATCCGATCCCGCGTCAATCAGCGCAGGATCGCAGCGCCAGCGAATTTCGACGCCGCCAAACAGATAGGCTTTGGAGCGCGACATGCGAAACAGTCGCGCCGGCTTCCAATGCGCCTGTGCGCCAAAAATCTGCGCATCGGGTTTGAAGCGCACTTTCGTGCCGCGCCGGTTGGCGATCCGCCCCAGTTCGACAAGTTTGCCAAGCGGCAGACCGCGCGAAAACTCCTGACGATAAAGCTGGCCGCCTGTCGCCACCTCAACCTCAAGTTTTTCCGACAAAGCGTTGACGACCGATACGCCGACGCCGTGCAGGCCGCCCGATGTCTGATAGGCGCCGGAATCGAATTTGCCGCCGGCATGGAGCACGGTCATCACCACTTCCAGCGCCGATTTGTCCTTCATCTTGGGATGCGGACCGACCGGAATGCCGCGACCATTGTCGCTCACGCTCAGCCAGCCGTCGGTCTCCAGCGTCACCTCGATGAAGGTGGCGTGGCCGGCGACCGCCTCGTCCATGGCGTTGTCGAGCACCTCGGCGAAGAGGTGATGCATCGCGGCTTCGTCGGTTCCGCCAATATACATGCCGGGACGCCGGCGCACCGGCTCCAGCCCTTCGAGGACTTCGATGGACGCGGCGGAATATTCAGCGGGTCCGGTTTTGGCGGCGGGTTTGGGCGCGGCGGCCCTGCGGGGCGCGCCGCCGAAGAGGTCGGATTTAGTGGCCATGGCCGCACTTTAACGTGATTCGAGAAAGGATGCGCGGGCCAGCCAGCCGCCAATGGCAGATGACGCCGGCGGCGGCCTGAGCTAAGAGCACAGCATTCTTTTATGCGGGAAAACCCATGAAGCGCCTGCTCGCCCCTCTCCTCGCCGCCTTCCTGCTCGCCCCCGTCTTTCTTGTCGCCTCCCCGGCGCTGGCCGCCGACACCCTGCGCCTCGCCCTGCAAAAGACCGGCACGGCAAGCTGGGAGATCGCTGTCATCAAGGCTTTCGGCCTCGATCGCGACGCCGGACTGACGCTGGAGACGACTGAACTGGCGACGCCGGAGGCCGGCAAGATCGCCCTTCAGGGCGGAAGCGCCGATCTGATCGTTTCCGACTGGCTGTGGGTGGCGCGCGAGCGCGCCCAGGGCGCGAAACTGACCCTATCGTCCTATTCCACCGGCGTCGGCGCCGTGATGACGAAAAATCCCGCCATCCGCAGCGTCGCCGATCTCGCCGGCAAAAAACTCGGCGTCTCCGGCGGGCCGCTCGATAAAAGCTGGCTGCTGCTCAAAGCTTATGCGCTGAAGAATGGCGTCGATCTCGAAAAATCCGCCACGCTGGTTTATGGCGCGCCGCCGCTGATCGCTCAAAAAGCGCAGGAAGGCGAGATCGATGCGGCGCTGGCGTTCTGGAACTTCGCCGTCGATCTGGAAGGCAAGGGCTTCGCCCGGCCGATCGAAATCGCCGAAGTCGAAAAAGAGCTCGGCGCGGCCGGCCCTGTCGTCATCACCGGCTATGTCTTCGACGAGGGCTTCGCGCACGCCCACGCCGACGCGCTCAAAAACTTCTTCGCCATCGCCGCAAAAGCGCGAACGCTGATCGCCACCGACGACAAGGCGTGGAACATCGCCGCGCAACGGCTCGGCGCGAAAGACGCGGCGACGCTTGATCTCTATCGCAAGCGCTATATCGCCGCGACGCCGAAGCGCAGCGTCGCCGACGAGGCGCGCGACGCCGCCGCGCTTTACAACGTGCTGGCGGAGATCGGCGGCGAAAAACTGGTCGGCCCCGGCAAGACGCTGCCGCCGGGAACCTTCTACGCCGGCGCGCCATGATCCGCGCGCTGTCGCTCGCCGCGCTGCTTGCGCTTTGGCAGGCGGCGGCGCTCTTCGCCGATCCGCGCCGCCTGCCCGGACCAGGCCCGGTGTTTGAAACCATGGTCGCCGAAGCGCAATCGGGCGCGCTGTTCTCCAATCTTGCGATCACGCTGGCGCGGGTTCTCGCCGCCTTTGCGCTCGCCATGAGTTTCGGCGCAGCGATCGGCTATGCGATGGGTCGACATCGCACGCTCAATCGCCTGCTCGATCCCTGGCTGGTTGTGCTGCTCAATCTGCCGGCGCTCGTCGTCATCGTGCTCGCCTATATCTGGGCCGGGCTCACCGAGGTCGCGGCGATTGGCGCCGTGGCGCTCAACAAGCTGCCCAACGCCGTCGTCACGCTGCGCGAGGGCGCGCGCGCGCTCGATCCGCAACTCGACGATGTGGCGCAGGCGTTTCGCCTGTCGCCGATGGCGCGGTTTCGACACATCATCGCGCCGCAGCTTGCGCCCTATGTCGCCGCCGCGACGCGCGCTGGCCTGTCGCTGGTGTGGAAGATCGTGCTGATCGTCGAATTGCTCGGTCGCCCCAATGGCGTCGGCTTTGAAATCAATATGGCGTTTCAGCTCTTTGACATCCGTTTGCTGCTCGCCTACGCCCTTCCCTTCGTGGCGTTGATGCTCATCGTTGAAACCCTGCTGGTGCAGCCCCTTGAACGCTCTGTCTCACGCTGGCGCGTCGGCGCTTGATCTTGCGATCCGTCGCAAGGATCACACGCGAGCCGATGGCGTCGCGCATCATGTGCTGGCGGATTTCCGGCTGACGCTGCCCGTCGGCGCCGTCGGCGCGCTCGTCGGCCCGTCCGGTTGCGGCAAGACGACCCTGCTGCGTCTCGTCGCCGGGCTGGATCAGAATTACGACGGCGAGATTCATCTGCCCGCGCATGGGCGTCTCGGCATGGTCTTTCAGGAGCCGCGCCTGCTGCCGTGGCGCACGGTGATCGACAATCTTCGCATCGCCGCGCCGCAAGCGCATGATGCCGCGCTCGCCGCATTGCTTGACGAACTGGGCCTCGCCGAACACGCTGCGCATTTTCCGCGACAATTGTCGCTCGGGTTGGCGCGACGCGTCGCGCTGGCGCGCGCCCTCGCCATCGCACCCGATCTGCTGCTGCTCGACGAGCCGCTGGTTTCGCTCGACGCGGCGCTTGCGCGCGAGCTGCGTGAGAAAATCGCCGCGCTGATTGAAACCTCGATCAAGGGATGGAAGGAATACGAGCTCGAGGTCATGCGCGACCGCGCAGACAATTGCGTGATCATCTGTTCGATCGAGAACGTCGACGCCATGGGTGTGCACACGGGCGACTCCATCACCGTTGCTCCGGCACAGACGCTTTCCGATTACGAATACCAGCTCATGCGCGACGCGGCCTTCGCTGTCATCCGCCGTGTGGGCGTGGAAACCGGCGGATCAAACGTGCAGTTCGCGGTGAACCCCGAGAACGGCGACATGGTCGTCATCGAAATGAACCCGCGTGTGTCGCGTTCGTCCGCATTGGCGTCGAGGGCAACCGGGTTCCCGATCGCCAAGATCGCTGCTCGTCTCGCTGTGGGTTA
>JALRFG010000069.1 GCA_023253795.1 Methylocystis sp. | reverse complement strand
GTCGACTTTGCGCTCGAATGTCTCCAGCCGCTCAAGGCGGCCGCTGACTTCGGCCTCCTTTGTCTCCAGCGCCGCCAGCTTCGTTTTAATCTGGCTTTCGATGTCGCCAAGCACCTTCTGCTGTTTGGCGAGACGCTCTGATTCGATCGAGGCGGCGATATTGGCGCAAAGTTCCTGTTGTTCTTTTCCGGCGCGTCCACTTGTCGGCGCGGGGCCGGCGGTCGTTTCCGCACACGCCTGTGACAAGGTGAACGCAAAGGCGATCAGCGCCAGAGTCAAAATAGACGGCGGTGTCGGGTCAAATTTCTGCACACGCATATCCCGTCATAAGATGGACTGACGTACAGACTTGACCGCTTCACCTTGCGCCGAACTTGAGCCTTGCCGCGCCAAGTGATCATTCCGCGGGAGCGGCAGGCAGATTGGCGCCCAGTTTAGCGAAAGCGTCGGGGATCGACGGATCGCGTGGCGTTTGTTTCAGGAGAGAATAAAGGCGCGGGGTCAATTCGACGGCGCGATCCAGCACCGGATCAACGCCGGACTGATATCCGCCCAGCAGCCGCAAATCGCGGGTATCCTCAAAGCGTGCGATCATGGCGCGATAGCGCGCGACGAGCGAGCGCTGATCATTGCTCCAGACGCGATCGGCAAGACGGGAGATTGATTTCAGCACATTGATCGCCGGATAGCGCCCCTGTTCGGCGATATCGCGATCAAGCACGAGATGACCATCCAGCGTGCCGCGAATACAATCGGCGATGGGATCATTATGGTTGTCGGCGTCGACAAGAACGGAAAAGATTGCGGTAATGGCGCCGGCGCCTTCGTCCCCCGGTCCTGCGCGTTCCAGCAAACAGGGCAGATCGGCGAATACGCTTGGCGTATAGCCATTGGCGACCGCCGGTTCGCCGCTGGCCAGTGCAATTTCGCGCAGAGCGTGAGCGTAACGCGTAACGGAGTCCATGATTAACAGAACAGACTCACCGCGATCGCGGAAAAATTCGGCGATCGACATCGCCGTCAGCGGCGCCAGCCTTCGCATCATCGGACTTTCATCGCTTGTGGCGACGACGGTGACTGCTGTCTGGGCGTGATCGCCCAAAACGTCATCGAGAAAATCGCGCACTTCGCGCCCGCGTTCGCCGACTAGACAAATCACCACCGCGTCAAAAGCCGCAGAGCGACTCATCATCGCCAGCAAGGTGGATTTTCCGACGCCGGAGCCGGCGAAGACGCCGATGCGTTGTCCCTGGCAAAGAGGCGTAAAGACATCGACGACGCAGACCCCTGTCGGGGCCGGGCGATGAATGCGGGCGCGACTCATCGCGCGCGGCGGTGACGCGTCGACAATGCGGTAAGAGCGGCCATTGCGCAGCGCGCCCCGGTCATCCACCGGAGCAGCGAAGCTGTTGAGCACGCGCCCCTTCCATGCGGGATCCGGCGCAATCTCAAAGGGCCCGAGACGGTAAACTCGCGCGCCAGTGCCAATTCCGACATGGTTTTCAACGGGCTTGACGGCGACGCCGTCGCAATCGATGCGGATGACCTGTCCGATAAAGACGCGCGCGCCATCTTCAATTCTGACGCAATCGCCAAGACTGACGAATGTCCCCAGACCAGCGACGCGCAAATGCGTGGAGAAAATTTCGGTAACAACGCCGCTAATGCGCACAACGCCATCTTGATGCAGATACTGTCCCACCATCTCACTTAATCGCGAGAGGCTGTCGCCGGCGGCGAGACGATCAGGAGCCGCCAAGGGTGCGAACGGCGTTGCGCTGGGCGTTATCCATCGTATCGTAGGCGGACGCCGTTTGCTCGAACGAGCGGTGTGCGAAGATCAGTCGAGTGATCTCGCTCAGCGGATTGACGTTGGCGTTTTCGAGATGTCCCTGCGCCACGCCATTATTGACGAAATTGATCACCGCCGTCGCCGGCCGCGAGGGAATGACGCTGGAGTTCGGGCCGCGCTTCAGAGACGCCCCCGGATCGATCTGGAATAAGCCAACGGCGCCAACCTGACGATCGCCCTGACTGACCATGCCGTCATTGAATATTCTCGGCGGCCCAAGCGTTGGGTCGAGCGTAATTGGCGCATTGGCGGCGTCGAGCATTGGATAACCATTGATGGTCTGCAACTCGCCGGTCTCAAGCATTTTCATGCGGCCGTCGCGTGTGTAGGCGACGCCTTGCGGCGTACGTATGGCGAACCACGCGTCGCCATTGACGGCGATATCCAGCGGATTGTCGGTCTTCGTCAGTCCGCCCGGCGCGCGAGAGATGAAATCCGTTCCAGTCGACGCGTAGGCGGCGTCGGCGGTCTTGGACATCACCGTTTCAAAGCTGACGCCGGTGGCGCGATAGCCAATGGTCGAAGCGTTGGCGACATTCTCGGCGATTGTCGTCAGGCGCTTGTCCAGAGCCATTTGCGCGGAGAGGGAGATGTTAAAAGCTGTCTGCATCGAATCATTGACGTGATGAATCGTTGCCGCGAATCTGTGTAGCGAGCCTTGCGTGGACCTGCCGTTGCGTTAACCCTTGTTAACCGGGGTGAAAGGCCGCCTTGCAGACATTGGCGCTGACTGGCGCGTCAAGAAAGAAATCCAGCACAGCCTCCACCGAGGGATCGACGGCGTAGGGACGGAGATCGGTGACGCCTTCGTCTTTCAGCGCCAGCGCGTCGATGAAAAATTGTCCGGTGGTTTCGCGCGCTGGTCGTGTCAGGATGGCGTGGGCGGCGTCGGCGACGATGTCGGGTTTGCGCGAACGTTTGATGACCTCTTCGCCGCCCAGCAGATTGCCGACCGCGGCGGTCGCGATCGCCGTTTCCGGCCAGAGAGAATTGACCGCAATCCCGTCGCGCGCCAGATCGCGCGCCAGACCGAGGGTCACAAGGCTCATGCCATATTTCGCCATTGTGTAGGCGAGATTGGGCGCGAACCATTTGGGGTTGAGATCGAGCGGTGGCGACAGCGTGAGAATGTGCGGATTGTCGCTCTTGCGCAAATGGGGTAGGGCGGCCTTGCAGCACAGATAGGTTCCGCGCGCATTGATCTGATGCATCAGATCGAAACGCTTCATGTCGAGTTTGTCGATCCCGCGCAGATCGATGGCGCTGGCGTTGTTGATCAGAATATCGACGCAGCCAAAGGTTTCGACGGTTTTTTCCATCGCCGCCTCGACCTGATCCTCGAAGCGGATATCGCAGGCCAGCGCCAGCGCCTTGCCGCCAGCCGCTTCAATCTCCGCCGCCGCCGTATAGATCGTGCCGGGGATCTTGGGATTTTCCGCAACGCTTTTCGCCGCAATGGCGATCTGTGCGCCATCGCGCGCGGCGCGTTTAGCGATGGCGAGACCGATGCCACGGCTGGCGCCGGTGATGAAAAGCGTTTTGTCTTTGAGCGAGCGGGTCATGGCGCTGCTGCCGCTTAGCCGCCGAGGCGCGCCGGATAGCCGGCGTCGGTAATCGCTTTGACGATGGCCGCCGTATCCGCCGGCGCCGGTGTCACGTCGACTTTGCCGGTAGCGAGATCGACGACGACATTGGCGCCGGCGTCGACAGACTGAACGGCTTTGGTGACATGCTTCACGCAGCCGCCGCAGGACATTTTCTCAACTGTGAACGTCGTCATAATTTTTCTCCTTTGAATCCTATGCAATCGCGTTTGTCGTGTTGGCAGTTTCGACCTCCGGCGGCGTGAAACGACGCAGCCGCAAAGCGTTGGTCAGCACAAAGACGCTCGATAGGCCCATGGCGGCAGCGCCCAGCATCGGAGAGAGCTGCATGCCATTGACCGGATAAAGCGCGCCGGCGGCGACCGGAATCAGAATTGCATTATAGCCGAAGGCCCAGAACAGATTTTGCGCGATGTTGCGCATGGTGGCCCGCGAGATGGCGAGCGCCGTCGGAACCTTGGCCAGATCGCCCGACATCAGCACCACATCTGCGGCCTCAATGGCGATATCCGTGCCGGTGCCGATGGCGATGCCGGCGTCGGCGGCGGCGAGCGCCGGCGCATCATTCACGCCATCGCCGACAAAAGCGATTTTATGATTTTGGCGCAGCCGCTCCAGCGTCGCGACTTTGCCATCCGGCATCACGCCGGCGACGACTTCATCGATGCCGACGCGGCGCGCAATGGCCTGCGCCGTGCGCGCATCGTCGCCCGAAATCATCACCGTCTTGACGCCCATGGCGTGCAAAGCGGCGATCGCCGCTTTGGAGGTCGGCTTGAGATCGTCGGCGACGCTGAGGATGGCGACGAGCTTTCCGTCCATCGCCACATAAAACGGCGTTTTGCCGTCTGCGGTCAGCGCCGTTGCGCGATCGTCGAAATCTTTTGTGTCAACGCCCAGCGAGGTCATGAAGCGTCCGGCGCCGATGGCGAGTTTCTGGCCCTCAACCACGCCTGTCACGCCCATGCCGGCGATGGCGACGAAATCGTTCACCGGCAGAATGGCGAGGTCGCGTTCTTTCGCCGCCGCGACAATGGCGCTTGCGACCGGATGTTCGGATTGCGCCTCGACGCTCGCCACACATTGCAGCAGCCGGGATTCATCCTCGCTGTTGCGTGCGACGAGATCGGTCAGACGCGGCTTGCCATAGGTGACGGTGCCGGTTTTATCGAAGGCGATCAGAGTGACGTCGCGCAGCGTTTGCAACGCCTCGCCTTTGCGAAACAAAACGCCAAGCTCGGCCGCGCGCCCGGTGCCAGTCATAATGGCGGCGGGCGTCGCCAGCCCCATTGCGCAGGGGCAGGCGATGATGAGCACCGAAACCGCTGCGACCAGCGCATGAGTGAGACGCGGCTCGGGACCAACCATCATCCAGATCGCAAAGGCCAGCGTCGCGATGCCGAACACAATCGGCACGAAGATCGCCGTCACTTTGTCCACAGTCGCCTGTATCGGCAGTTTGGCGCCCTGCGCCTGCTCCACCATGCGAATGATGCCGGCGAGCGTCGTATCGGCGCCGACGCGCGTCGCCCGAAACGAAAAGGCGCCGGCGCCGTTCACCGTGCCGCCGGTGACAAGCGCGTCGGCTTTTTTGGCCACCGGCTCCGGTTCACCGGAAACCATGGATTCATCGACATAGGACGCGCCGGAAACCACGACGCCGTCGGTTGGAATTCGCTCGCCCGGACGCACCAGCACAATATCGCCGGCGCGCACATCGTCGATGTCGATATCCTGCGTCGCGCCATCGCGTTCGACATGCGCCGTTTTGGGTTGCAGACGCGCCAGCGCGCGGATCGCTTCCGATGTCTGTCCCTTGGCGCGCGCTTCGAGATAGCGGCCGAGCAGAATAAGCACGATGATGACGACGGCGGCTTCGTAATAGGCATGCACGGCGCCGGCCGGGAGCAGATGCGGCAGAAAGGTCGCGACGACCGAATAGAGATAGGCGCTGAGCGTGCCGACCGAGACCAGCGCGTTCATATCCGGCTGACCGCGCAACAGGGCGGGAACGCCTTTCAGATAAAACACCAGTCCCGGACCAAACAACGCCAGAGTGGTGAAGATGAACGATATGTATCGCACGCGCTCTTCGCCGATCGTCGCCATCACCCAATGGTGAAAGGCGGGGATCATGTGTCCGCCCATCTCCAGGATCACCACCGGCGCCGCCAGCGCCGCTGCGATCAGCAAGCGGCGTTGCAGCGTTTGCATCTCTTCGGCGCGACGGGCGCGTTCGCGATCGCCGGCGCCGGCGTCGGTTTCGATATTTTGCGGCTCGTAGCCGGCCTCGATAATCGCCTTGCGCAACCGGTCGGAAAGGCCCGGGCCGGAGAGCGCGCGAACGCTGGCGCGTTCTGTGGCGAGATTGACTGTCGCCTCAATCACGCCCGGCACGCCGCGCAAGGCCTTTTCGACATGGGCGACACAGGAGGCGCAAGTCATGCCGCCGACGCCGATGTCGATGGTTTCGATCACCGACTCATAGCCAGCCTCGGTGACGGCGCTGGCGATTTTCGCCGGATCGGCGCCGGGACCAAGATCGACTTCGGCGCGCTCTGTCGCGAGATTGACGCGCGCCGCCGTGACGCCCGGCGTCTGCGTCAGCGCTTTCTCGACATGAGCCACGCAGGAGGCGCAGGTCATCCCCTTCACATCGAAATCGAGCGTCTCGGTTTGGGGCGTTCGCGCGTCCATAAATTATTCCGTCCTGTTTCCGGTCAAGCGCCGCCTACGTTAAAGCCATCGCGGCGTTCGCGCCACATAGGCGTCGAAATCCGCACCAAATTGCTCGCGCAGATGCCGCTCTTCCGGTTCGATGGATAATTTTTGCAGGCCCAGCGCCAGCAGGGGCGTCAGCGCCAGGATAAGGGGCGCGGCGAGGATCAGGCCGACGCCCAGCACCAGAGTCACATGGGCGATGTAGATCGGATTGCGCGAGAAACGATAAGGCCCCTCGGTCACGAGGCTGGAGGCGGCGCGATGCGGCAGGATTGTCGTTTCCCGATGGGCCAGCGTGCGGGCGCACCAGATATCGAGCGCCAGCGCCGCCGCAACCAACACGCCGCCCGCCGCCTGAAAAATGACGCCAGAGAGCAGACTTCCCGCCTCGTCGCCGGCGATCTTGCTCAACGCCAGCCCGGCGGCGACGGTCGCCGCCATCAGCAGCGGCGGCCAGGGCAGGCGGGCAGGGGGCGAGGCGACGGGGCGCTGGGCGTTCATCCTGTTTTCTCCTTGTTGTTATTTCGAGAGGAAGCGTCGAAATTTCAAGCCATTCAGCATGGTTCCGCACTGCTTGACGCGCCTCTGTCCGGCCTTTAACCACTGGATTTCACAGCAAAAGACTTGAGGATCATGCTTGAACACTGGCGGCAGGATCTGGCCAGCCTCGCCCGACGCGACCGCCTGAGAGCGCTTGCGCCGCGCGACGGGCGTGATTTCGCCTCGAATGATTATCTTGCGCTGGCCGAAGCCCCCGAACTCATGACGATTGCGCAGGCGGCTCTGGCGCGCGGCGTTCCGGTCGGCGCCGGCGGTTCGCGCCTGCTGCGCGGCAATCATCCCGAACATGAAGCGCTGGAGGAAGAGGCGGCGCAATTTTTCGGCGCCGAAAGCGCGCTCTATTTCAGCGCCGGCTTTTCGGCCAACGAAGCGCTGCTCGCGACACTTCCGCAGCGCGACGATCTGATCCTCCACGATCAGCTCATTCACGCCAGCGCGCATGACGGCATGCGCCTGTCGCGCGCGCCGCATCGCCCCTTTGCGCATAATGACATGAATGCGCTGGAGGATGCGCTGCGTGACTGGCGACGCAACGGCGGCATGGGCCGGCCATGGATCGCGGTCGAAAGCCTCTACAGCATGGATGGTGATTTTGCGCCGCTCGACGACGTGGTTGCGCTTGCGACGCGTTATGATGGTTTCGTGCTGATTGACGAAGCGCACGCCACCGGCGTTTATGGCCCTCGCGGGCGTGGACGCGCCGCCGCTTTTGAAGGCCGTGAGAATATCGTGACCGTGCACACCTGCGGCAAGGCGCTCGGCGTTTCCGGCGCGCTGGTCTGTCTGGCGCGACCCTTGCGCGATTTTATCGTCAATCGCGGTCGTAACTTCATTTTCGCGACGGCGCCGTCGCCATTGATCGCCGCCTGCGTGCGCGGCGTACTGCGGCTTGTGGAAGCCGCCGAAGATTGCCGCGCTGATTTACAGTCGCGTGTCGCGCTGGCCGGGGCGGAATTGCGTGCTCGCTGCAACATTGCGCCTTCCGGCTCGCAGATCCAGCCAATCATTGTCGGCGCCGATGGCCGTGCGCTGGCGCTGGCGGCGCGTATGCGCACCTGTGGCTATGATATTCGCGCCATCCGCCCGCCGACGGTGCCGGAAGGCGCTGCGCGTCTGCGTCTGTCGTTTACGCTGCACGCCAGCGACGCGGAGATTGTCGCCATGATCGGCGATCTCGCCGCCGCCCTCGAACAGGAAAGCGCATGAGCCGCGCCTTTGTGATCGTTGGCGCCGACACCAATGTCGGCAAGACCGTTTTCGCCGCCGCGCTCGCCGATGCACTGGGCGCGCATTACTGGAAGCCGGTGCAGGCGGGGCTCACGCCGGAAACCGATTCACAAACCGTGGCGCGTCTGGGCGGATTGTCGCCGGATCGTATTGTGCCGGAGGCCTGGCGCCTGCCGACGCCGGCGTCTCCGCATATCGCCGCGCGCGCCGCCGGCGTTAAGATCGATGTCGCGGCGCTGCATCCGCCTCGGAGCGTCGCGCATATGATCATCGAGACCGCCGGCGGCGTCATGGTTCCGCTGACGGAGGATTTTCTTACCATTGATCTGCTGGCGCGCTGGCGTTTGCCGGCGATCCTTGTCGCCCGAACGGGATTGGGCACAATCAATCATTCTCTGCTGACGCTCGAAGCGCTGCGTCGGCGCGACATTGCTGTGCAGGGCGTCGCCTTCGTCGGCGATGAAGACGCCGCCGTGCAACAAAGCATTGCGACAATCGGCGGCGTGCGTCAGCTTGGACGATTGCCGCGTCTCGATCCGCTCAATCGTGAGACATTGCGCGCCGCCTTCGCCGCTCATTTTTCCATGCAGGATTTTCTCACATGACCGGCAATGCACAGTCGCCGGTGTGGCGGCCCTTCACGCAACACGCCTTGCAGCCGGACGCCATCAAAATTGCGCGCGCTGAAAGCGCCTGGCTAGAGGCTGAAGACGGCGCGCGTTTTCTCGACGCGATTTCCTCATGGTGGGTGATCACCCATGGCCATCGTCAGCCGCAGATCATGCAGGCGATCCGCGATCAGACGGAAAAGCTCGATCAGCTGATTTTCGCCGGCTTCACCCATGAGCCGGCGGAAGCGCTGGCGCGTCGTCTAGTCGAGATCACGCCGCCCGGCCTCGATTATGTGTTTTATTCGGACAGCGGTTCGACCTGCGTCGAAGTCGCCATCAAAATGGCGCTCGGCTATTGGCGACATCGCGGCGAGGATCGCACGCGCATCATTGCGCTCGAACACGCCTATCATGGCGACACCATTGGCGCGATGTCGACCGGCGCGCGCTCGGCTATTGGCGACATCGCGGCGAGGATCGCACGCGCATCATTGCGCTCGAACACGCCTATCATGGCGACAC
>JALRFG010000068.1 GCA_023253795.1 Methylocystis sp. | reverse complement strand
CCATCGAATGAAGGTTGTCTTCGACTTCTTTCAGCAGCGCTTTTTTATAGGCGCGCGAATCCGACTCCGGCAGTTTGCGGATGTCGTCGAGATTGCCGTGCACGCTTTTCTGCCAGCTATGCGTCCAGCCCGGCGTTGTTTGCTGATGGCATTCGACGCATTGTTCGCGTTTGGCGTCGACGTCGATGGTCTGCGGCGGTTTATAGAAGGTGTGCGGGTTTAGATATTTCGAGATCGGGATCGGCTCCCAATATTTGGAGAGCGTGCCCTTGCCGGCGCCTTGCGCTTCATCGTGATAGCGCTTCGTCAGCGCTTCATAGAGCTCCTTGGGCGACGCCGATTTCGACAGGCCGAGCGCCTTATAGGTTTCGTCCGGCGTTTCGGCGGCGGCGAAGGGGGCGTAAAACAGCGTCAGCGCCGCGAAAAGGGCCGCCGCGACGCCGCAACGACGAAAAAGCCTCGTCCACTCAACCATGTCCTGTAACCCCGCCCGCCATCGATTCTCTGGAATAATCGAAGTTTCACTTTCGACGGTAGTGTGGCGGGAGGGAAGGGCCAGCGCAAGAGCTGTTTGTGGAGCCAAATGAGCCCACGCCGCATTAGCCGATCGACAGGTCGAAGACGCCCGCGATCCGGCGTGGCAATTGCCCCGGCGCGATCAGGATCGCGTCGGCGCGTAAGGCGCAGCCTGTCGACCGGGGATGACGCGCCAGCCAATGATGAACCGCGCGCTGGATGCGGCGCTGTTTCTGCGGGGTGATCGCCAGAGCCGCGGTTTCGAGATCGGCGCGGGCTTTCACCTCGACAAAAACGATCAAATGTCCGCGCTGCGCGACGATGTCGATTTCGCCGCCCTGCACGCGGTAATTGCGGTCGAGAATCGTGAACAATTGCGCCCGCAGCCAGAACGTGGCCAGCGTTTCGGCGCGCAGGCCGAAAGCGCGCGCCGCGCGTCTGGCGTCGCTCATTTGTCGGAGCCGCCTTTGTCCCGACCGGCGGTCAGTTGCAGCGCCCGGGCGTAGACCTGCCGGCGCGGCTGGCCGGTGGCGGCGGCGACGACGCTGGCGGCGTCTTTCACCGAATAGGCGGCGAGGGCCTCCATGAGGCGCGCGTCGAGATCGGCTTCGGACTGTTCAGCGGCGCCAGCTTCCGGCGGCGCGATCAGCAGCACGATTTCGCCCTTGGGCGTCTCCTCGGCGGCGAGGGTGGCGGCGAGCGTATCGAGCGGGCCGCGCCGCACCGTTTCATAGAGCTTGGTCAGTTCGCGGGCGATGGCGGCGGCGCGCGGGCCGAGCACGGCGGCGGCGTCGGCCAGCGTCTCGGCGATCCGGCGCGGGCTCTCGAAAAACACCAGCGTGCCGGGCACGGCGGCCAGTTCGGCGAGGCGCGCCCGTCGCGGGCCGCTCTTGTGCGGCAAAAACCCTTCAAAGAAGAAGCGGTCGGTCGGCAGGCCGGCGACGACCAGCGCCGCCAGCACGGCGGAGGGGCCGGGCACGGCGGTGACATGAACGCCTTTCTCCAGCGCCTCCTGCACCAGCTTGAAGCCGGGATCGGAAACCAGCGGCGTGCCGGCGTCGGACACCAGCGCCAGAGTCGCGCCGGCTTCGAGCCGGGCGAGCAGGTGCGGCCGCACGACTTTGGCGTTGTGCTCGTGATAGGCGACCAGCGGCGTCGCCACGCCGTAATAGGCGAGCAGATTGCGGGTGACGCGCGTGTCCTCGGCGATGATCGCGTCGGCGGCGGCGAGCGTCGACAGGGCGCGGAAGGAGATGTCCTTGAGATTGCCGATCGGCGTCGCCACGACATGCAGGCCGGGGGCGAGCCGCTCCGCCTCGGCGCGCAGGCCGAATGCCGAATATGTCGCCAGGGGGCGGGGTGCTGCCGCATCGGTCAAGGAATGAACTCGCTTCGTCGTTCTATTTTTCGATCATATGTTCTTTTTATAGAACATCGGGTGGCGAGATCGCAAGTCGCCTCCGGCATTCTGCCGAACTCTATTGACTTTCGCGCCCGGAAACGGCCCTTATCTGCCCTTAATCACAGGCAAACAAATTAATACGACCTGATCGCGGGAGTTATTTTCACGATGACGATTCTCCGCGCCGCAGCGAGATTTGCGGCTTGCGCCTCTGTTTTGGCCCTTGCGGCCTGTAATCCGATGGGCGGCCCCGCCGGACTGGGCGGCGGCGCTCAGCAGGCTGGCGCGCCGACCCAGCAGGTCAATGAAACCATTGGCGCGGGACCGACCAAAATCGGTCTGATCATTCCGTTGACCGGCGGCGCCGGTCAGGCCGCCGTCGGCGCCTCGCTGCGCGACGCCGCCAAGCTCGCCTATGCCGACAGCGGCGCGAGCGACGTCTCCATTCTCGTCAAGGACGATCAGTCGACGCCCGCAGGCGCATCGGCGGCGACGCAGGCTGCGTTGAGCGAAGGCGCGGAGATTATTCTTGGTCCGGTGTTCGCGCAGAATGTGCGCGAGGCCAGCCGCGTCGCGCGCGGCGCCAATCGGCCGCTGATCGCCTTCTCGACCGACGCGACCGTCGGCGGCGGCAACACCTATCTGCTGTCCTTCCTTGTCGAGGGCTATGTCGAGCGCGACATCGCCTACGCCGCTGAACGCGGCAAGACATCGATTGCGGCGCTGGTGCCGGAAAATGAATATGGCACGCTGGCGCTGGCGCAGTTCCAGCAGAGCGCCGCCAATCACGGCATTCGCGTGCCGCTGATCGAACGCTACAAGCCCGGCGCCGCGGCTGAGTCGATCAAGCGTCTGGCCGCGTCGCGCGATCAGTTCGACGCCCTGTTCATTCCCGAACAGGCGGACTCGATGAGTCAGATTTCGAAAGAACTGACCGCCAATAATCTCGACTCGAAGAAGGTGCAGATCATCGGCACCGGCCTTTGGAACGATCCGCGCGCGTTGGGTCTGCCGGCGTTGCAGGGCGCCTGGTTCTCGGCGCCGGAGAACGCCGGCTTCAACGCCTTCGCGCAGCGTTACAAGGCGAAGTTCGGCACGCAGCCGACACGTATCGCGACGCTGGGCTATGACGCCGTGTCGCTCGCTATCGCCCTGTCGCGGGCGCAGGGCGCGTCGCGTTTCGCGCCGGGCGTGCTGACCAATCCTTCGGGCTTTAATGGCGCCGACGGCATTTTCCGCTTCCGTCCGGATGGCGGCAATGATCGTGGCCTGTCGATGCTGGAGATCAATGAGGGCGGCGCGAAAATCATTTCGCCGGCGCCGCGGTCGTTCCCGGCGAACTAACGCTGCGCTGAACACGTCACGCAAAAACAAAACCCCTCTCCGACACTGTCGGAGAGGGGTTTTTTATTGTGCTGTTGCAGAAGGCTCAGGCGACGGCGTCGCCCGCGCCGGACACTTTGTCGAAGTCGGCGACGCCATTCATCGTGCGGCGCAACTCCGAGAGGAGACGCAGACGATTCAGCCGCAGATCGGCGTTCTCGGCGTTGACCGTGACCTTGTCGAAGAAGTGATCGACCGGCTCGCGCAATTTCGACAATGAATGCATCGCGCCGGTGAAATCTTCTTTCTTCAGCTTCTCGCCGGTTTCTTCTTTGGCGCGGGCGATGGCGGCGGCGAGCTTGTGCTCTTCCTGCTCGATGCGCAGATTGGCGGCGTGGGCTTTGTCGTAGGCGCCCGCGCCGTCTTTCTTTTCCTCAGCCTTGAGGATGTTGCAGGCGCGCTTGTAGCCGGCGAGAAGATTCTTGCCGTCGTCGGCGCCCAGGAAGGCTTCGAGAGCTTCCACTTTGTTCTTGATCATCAGCAGATCATCCTGTGGCTGCGTGAGTGTCGCTTCCGCCGCCTCGGGATCGGCGACGGCCTCGGCGCCCAGCGCCGCATCGATAAGATCGTATCGCGCCCCCTTGTCGCGCAAGTAGACCTTGAGACGATCGATGAAAAATTCGAGGAGATTTTCGTTTGCAAGCGTTAACAGCTGCAGACGCAACTGGTTCTCCAGCACAATGCGGATCACGCCCAGCGCCGCGCGGCGCAGCGCGTAGGGGTCTTTGCTGCCCGTGGGCTTTTCGTCGATCGCCCAGAAGCCTGTGAGCGTGTCGAGCTTGTCAGCGAGGGCAACCGCCACCGAGACCGGATTGGTCGGGATGCGGTCGCCCGGTCCCTGCGGCTTGTAATGTTCCTCGCAGGCGGCCGCGACCGAAGCGTCTTCGCCCTGCGCGGAGGCGTAATAGCAGCCCATCAGGCCCTGCAATTCGGGGAATTCGCCGACCATTTCGGTGACGAGATCGGCCTTGCACAGCATTGCTGCGCGCGCCGCCTTGTCCGGATCGGCGCCGACGATCGGCGCGAGTTTGCGCGCCAGCGTGGCGATGCGCTTGATGCGTTCGCCCTGCGTGCCGAGTTTTTCGTGAAAGACGATCTGATCAAGCTTCGGCAGACGATCGTCTAGCCGCGTTTTCAGATCGGTTTCGTAAAAGAATTTGGCGTCCGACAAACGCGCCGCGATGACGCGTTGATTGCCGGCGATCACCGTCGCGCCGCCATCTTTCGCCTCGATGTTGGAGACGAGAATGAAACGATTGGCGAGACCGCCGTCCGGCTTTTTCAGCACGAAACATTTTTGATTGACGCGAATGGTGGCGCGAATGACTTCCGGCGGAATCGACAGGAAGCTTTCGTCAAACGACCCCATCAGCGTCACCGGCCATTCGACAAGACCGGCGACTTCTTCCAGCAGGCCCGCGTCCTCGATCAGTTCGAGGCCCTGCGCAAAAGCGAGGTCTTTCGCGTCGTGCAGAATGATGTCGCGGCGGCGCTCGGGATCGATCACGACTTTGGCGCGCTCCAGCGCCAGCGCATAATCTTCGAAGCGCTTCACATGGAAGGACGCCGGCGCCATGAAGCGATGGCCGAACGTTTTGTCGCTGGCCGGAATATCGTCGACAGAGAAACGCACGATCTCGGGCGTTTCCGTCTCCGGGCCGAAGGTCGCGACAATCGAATGCAGCGGCCGCACCCAGCGCAGCGCGTCTGGACGCATTGAACTCTCGCCCCAGCGCATCGACTTCGGCCACGGAAAGGCTTTGACGATGGCGGGAAGAATCTCGGCCAGCACGGCGATGGTTTCGGCGCCGGCGCGTTCGATCACGGCGACGTAGAATTCGCCCTTCTTCGGATCTTTCTCGATGGTCGCTTCATCAATCGAGGCGAGTCCGGCGCTTTTCAGGAAGCCTTGAATCGCGGCCTCCGGCGCGCCGACGCGCGGTCCCTTGCGCTCTTCGCGCACATCCGGCTGACGGCCGGGCAGGCCGACAACCTGCAAGGCCAGCCGCCGCGGCGTGGCGTAAGCGGCGGCGCCTTCATAGGTCAGGCCGCGCTCGACAAGCGCATTGGTGACGAGACGTTTGAGATCCTCGGCCGCCTGTCGCTGCATGCGGGCCGGGATTTCCTCGCTGAAGAGTTCGAGCAGAAGATCGGGCATAAAGCGGCTTACAGCTCCTTGTGCGAACCGTCGCAGAGCGGCTCTTTCTTTGTGTGCTTGCAGCCGCAGAAGAACGCCTTGCCGGTGGCTTCCGCCTTATAGGCGACAGGCGAAATATCGGTGCCTTTGTGCGCGCCGTCGCAAAACGGTTGGTTTTTGCTCAGGCCGCAGGCGCACCAATAATAGGTTTTGCCGGCTTCGACTTCGACCGGCATGGCCTTCTTCTCGAATATGACGCGTTCGGTCATCTTGCGCTCCTTGCGGTTATTCTGTCGTCAGGCGTCGGCGTCGAGAAGATATTTCTCGACTTCGAGCGCCGCCATGCAGCCCATGCCGGCGGCGGTGACCGCCTGACGGTAAATCTCGTCGGCGACGTCGCCGGCGGCGAAGACGCCTTTAATATTGGTGCGGGTCGTGCCGGGTTCGACAGCGATGTAGCCGGAACCTTTCAGCGTCACCTGGCCTTTGAAAAGTTCGGCGGCCGGCGCATGGCCGATGGCGATGAACACGCCGTCGGCGTCAACGGTTTCGACCTTGCCGGTTTTGACGTTTTTGATTTTCGCGCCAGTGACGGAGAGCGGCGCTTCTGCGCCCACGATCTCATCGATCACCGAGTCGAACAGGATCGACACATTGGCTTTTTTGCTCAGGCGCTCATGCAGCACGCGCTCGCCGCGCAATGAGTCGCGACGATGCACAAGCGTGACATGCGACGCGAGGTTAGAGAGATAAAGCGCTTCCTCGACCGCCGTATTGCCGCCGCCGACGACGATGACTTTCTTGCCGCGGAAGAAGAAGCCGTCGCAGGTGGCGCAGGCGGAGACGCCAAAGCCTTTGAATTTTTCCTCGCTCGGCAGACCAAGCCATTTCGCCTTGGCGCCGGTGGCGATGATCAGCGCATCGCAGGTGTAGGTCACGCCGGAGTCGCCGATCAGCGTGAAGGGCGCTTTATCGAGCTTCGCTTCGACGATGTAATCGGAAACGAGTTTGGCGCCGACATGCTCGGCCTGAAGGCGCATCTGCTCCATCAGCCACGGCCCCTGCACTGGCTCAGCGAAACCGGGGTAGTTCTCGACTTCCGTGGTGATCATCAATTGGCCGCCCATGTCGATGCCGGAAATCAGCACCGGTTCGAGCAGGGCGCGGGCGGCGTAAATCGCCGCCGTATAGCCGGCGGGACCGGAGCCGATGACAATAACGCGGGCGTGCTGGGGGGCGGACATGACGCAACTCGGGGGAAGGGGTTCAGGAAGCCCGCAATCTAGCGATTATGCGTCCCGCCGCAACTGCGCTCGAGGGAAGCTGTTGAAAGCCTGCCGGATGGCCGCCGCGATGGCGGGGGTCGAATTGACCGGGGCGTATGACCAGTCTTCCAGCGCGCCGCGCCATCTGCGGCTGGCGCCGGTTTCTTCGAGCGCCGCATGGAAGGCGGCGAGGCGCGGATGACCGCCGCCGGGCCAGAACACATGCACCGGCGCGCCGGTCGCGGCGGCCTCGCTGGCCATATTGACGCTGTCGGCGGTGACGAGAATGGCGTCGGCGCCGGCGAGCATTGAGACGTACGGATTGGGGCCGTCGCCGTCCCAGAGAAAGCCGGAGCCTTCGGCGATGGTCGCAGCGAGCGCCTGCGCGACAGAGGCGGGGGTGCGTCGTGAGATCGTCGCCATGACGCTGGCGCCATCGGCGTAGATGCGGCGCACGGCCGCCGCCAGTTGCGCCGCGTCGGCGTCGGAGAAACGGAAGTGTCGGCTATCGCCGCCGATCAGCAGGGCGACGCGACGACCGGGCAAAGCGGCGAGGCGCGGATCCGGCGTGGCCTTCGCCGCCGCCAGCATTTGCGGCGTCAGACGATTGGCTGGCGTCACCGGCGTCAGGACATTGTCGCCGGAGAAACCGTCGTGACGCGGGGCGACAATCAGATCGGCGGCGGAGGCCCCAGTCGCGGGCCGGTTCAAATAAACGGTGAAGACGCGTCCGCCTGACAGGCGTTTAAGCCGGCGCAGCGCCGGGAGCGTACGGCGGCCGGCGGCGAGCGCAATATCAGGCCAGGGCGGCGAGAGCGCCGCGGCGTCGCGGGGATCGGCGGGGCCAAAGGGCGCCAGCAGGCTAAAGAAGGCGCGCGGGGCCAGGCGACGAAGATCCGGCGTTACGCCCAGCGCTTGCGCGACGCCCAGCGTCTGCGCCTCATGGCCGGCGCGACCGTCGGACAGGATGCGCAAAACGATCCCGTCCGGCGGCGTGGTCACAGTGGCGGAAGTCGCCGTCAGATGAAGACGACCTTGAGAATTTCGTAGCTTTTGGCGCCGCCCGGCGTTTTCACTTCAACGGTGTCGCCGGCTTTCTTGCCGATCAGCGCGCGGGCGATCGGGCTGGTGAGCGACACGCGGCCCTGCTTCACATCCGCCTCGGTTTCGCCGACGATCTGATAGGCTTTTTCTTCTTCGGTGTCCTCGTCGACAACAGTGACCGTGGCGCCGAATTTAATCGTCGTCGAGCCGACGAGCTTGGCGATGTCGATCACCTCGGCGCGCGACAGCTTGTCTTCGAGTTCGGCGATGCGGCCCTCGTTGAGCGACTGCGCTTCCTTGGCGGCGTGATATTCCGCGTTCTCGGACAGATCGCCATGAGCGCGCGCTTCCGAAATCTGCTGAATGATGCGCGGCCGGTCTTCCTGCTGGCGGCGTCGCAATTCTTCGCCAAGCGCGGCATAGCCACCCGCTGTCATCGGAACTTTTTCCATCGACCCGTTTTCCTCGCCTCTCCTGCGAAACCGAAAACCTCGCCGCGCTCCCTTGGCGGAGCTGGCGCCAGTCTTGTCGAAATCGTCAGATAGTGTTGACGCCTACCCGCCGCCCATCGGGCTGGCGGCGGCGAAAGTGAAATCCTTTGTGTGAGCCTAGCTGTGGAAATAGTCCTGCAGCGCGCGCGCTTCCAGATCCCCCGACACATAGGCCCGAATGCCCTGCGCAGCGGCGATCGCCCCGGCGAGGGTGGTGTAATAAGGAACCTTATGCAGAAGCGCGGCGCGGCGCAAGGAACGCGAATCCGCCAGCGCCTGCGCGCCTTCCGTGGTGTTGAAGACAAGCTGGATCGAGCCGTTTTTGATGGCGTCGACGATATGCGGGCGGCCTTCCGAAACCTTGTTGATCTTGGTGGCGGGAATGCCCTGTTCAACAAGATAGCGGGCGGTGCCGCCGGTGGCGACGATCGAAAAGCCCATGTCGCTCAACAGTTTCATGGTTGGCACGATGCGGATCTTATCGGCGTCGCGCACCGAGACGAAGACGACGCCGTCACGCGGGGCCTTGCCGCCGCTACCAAGCTGGCTCTTGACGAAGGCGGCGTCGAAGGAGGTGTCGAGGCCGATGACTTCGCCGGTCGAGCGCATTTCCGGACCGAGCACCGTGTCGACGCCGGGGAAGCGGGCGAAGGGGAAGACCGCCTCCTTCACGCCGACATGCGCGGGACGCGTATTCGGCAGGGTGAAGGCCGCGAGCTTTTCGCCGGCCATGACCCGCGCCGCGATCTTGGCGACGGGCGCGCCGACGACCTTGGCGACGCTGAAGACCACGTCGACCCGGCTGCGACGCCATCGGCCGGTGACCAGCGGGTGCACCGCGCCCGCGACGACGAGGGCCAGCGCGATCCAGGAGGCCAGCCGCGGCGCCGCACCGATCAGGCCGGTCGTC
>JALRFG010000067.1:4502-9170 GCA_023253795.1 Methylocystis sp. | reverse complement strand
CGGCGGCGGCGCTCGCCGTATTGATGGCCGAGGACGGGCTGGCGCCGCTGAGGGCCCGCGCTGTCGCGGCCGCGAAACGTCGGGCCGGCGAACTTTCGGGCTGAGACCCGGCCGCAGCCGTCTGCACCCGCGTTCTTGCCTCGCGTTCTTGCATCGGCGCGCCGGTCGGCTACATAGGCGGGAAAGACCGCCATCGACCGCCTCTGGGGTCGAGCACCCTCATATTCTGGAGCGCAGCATGACAAGCCCCCGTGACAAGGTCGTGGACGCGACGCTGGCGCTCGCGGCCAGCCGCGATTTCTCCGAAGCGACGCTGAGCGACATCGCCCATCGCGCCGGCATTTCGCTGGCGGATTTGCGCGATCTGTTTCCCTCCAAGGGCGCGATCATCGGCGGCTTCACCCGCCGCATCGACCGGCAGGTGCTCGACGCGCTCGCCGGCGTCAATCTCACCGAGCCGGCGCGTGATCGTCTCCAGACCGTGCTGACCAAGCGTCTGGAGGCGCTGGAGCCTTATCGCGACGCCATCGCCAGCATCGTGACTTGGGCGAAGGCCGACCCGCTGATCCTTTCCGCGCTCAACCGCGAGATCGTCAACTCCATGCGCTACATGCTGGAGGCGGCGGACATGGAGTCCGATGGCCCGGTCGGCGCGCTGAAATTGCAGGGGCTCGCTCTCGCCTGGAGCCGTGTGATCGACGCCTGGCTGGCCGGCGATCATTTCGATGGCGTCAATGCGATTGAAAAAGAGCTGGCGCGCGGCGAGCGTTATGTCGGCCACGCCGAGGAGCTGGAGCGTCTGACCCGCCCGGCGCGCGACATGTTCACGAAGCTGATCGGTCTGGCAGGCGGCGAACGCAGCCGTCATACCACGTCGGATGACGATTATCCGCATCCTCACGCCTGAACGACATGCTTTGCCAATCAGCCAATGATCTTCACATTTGCGCGAATGAACGGGCGAGGAGATCGGCGTGAGAAAACTGGCCCTGTGTCTGCTTTTATCCGCGCTTGTGTCGGGCTGCGCTGTTGGCCCCTATAAGCCGCCGGGGCGCATTGGCAATAATAAATACGAACTGGCCTATGGCGTTGATCGCTATGCGGCGATGATCCAGATCGATAAGTTCTGCGTTGAAAAAGGATTTGCGCGGGCCGCGCCGATCAAGGACTTTGGCGCCGCCGTCACTTTCTCATGCGTTAATTGAAGTTTGCCGGCGGCGTTTTGACCGCGTGACCGCCCATTAGCAATCGATTTACCATAATCAGCTATCCAGATCCTGTCTGGAATGGCGGATGTTTTGGCTCATTCCTCTTGCGTTGTGTGTCGTTGACCAGCGTTTGAGGTCATTCTCTTGTAAGAATGGTATGAGTCATGACGAAGTCCGCGTCACTTGCGGCGTTGTTTGTCGCGCTACCCATTACTGCCGCCATTGCTGCGGACCTGACTTCAAAAAAAGAAGCTGTCTCCGCGCCCGTGGCTGTCCCTGTGTGGACGGGTTTCTATGCGGGTATGAATGCTGGCGGCGCTTGGGGAAGTTATAATTGAACAAACACGTCAATTTGGCCGACCAAAAATCTTTCCGGTTACTGGGATACATCGTCGCTCTTAGCGGGTGGCCTTGCGACTGGCGGAGCCTCTGGATTCATCGGCGGCGGGCAAATTGGCTATAATAGGCAATATAATATGGCTGGTTACAACCTGTTGGCTGGCGTCGAGGCGGATATTCAGGGAATAGCCAGCAACAAAGGATCTGGTCAGACCCCTATGTCCGCGGTGGTGTTAACGTTCTCCGGACATAATAATTTCACGACATACTCCAACAAAGCTTCGAATAATTACCTCTCATATATTGGCACTGCGAGAGGACGCGTTGGTTTTCTGGCTTCGCCGGCATTGCTGCTTTACGGAACGGGTGGTCTTGCATATGGGCAAGCCAATCTTTCACTAAACCAGTTCCAGCAATTTGGCATAGCCGTTGGCTGGAGCAATTCTACGACGTCAACGACACAAGTCGGATGGACAGCTGGCGGTGGACTTGAATGGATGTTTGCACCCAGTTGGTCGATAAAGGCTGAATACCTCTATTATGACCTTGGGAAGCAATCCACACAGAGCCAGTTTGTCGCCTACAGCCCGTCTGGGGCTCAATGGACGTATGGGGCTTATTCATCCAGGCAGTTCAACGGCAACATCGTTCGCGCTGGTGTAAACTACCACCTCAACTTTGCTTCTGCTCCGGTGATTGCGAAATTCTAAAAACAATCAGCAGGTTTGGACGAAAGCCCGGTCAGAAATGGCCGGGTTTTTTCATGTGCGCTATCGCACATCGTTCCATGATCGCTCCTCTTAAGGTGGCGCGTAGACCTGAAATGATTCAGGCAAGCTAACGTAAAGTATTAAGCCTCCAGCAAATCTCATGAGATGGCGTTTCATGCCTGCATCATGGAGCCTTGGGAGATTCATATGAGCGACAAACTCAAGAGAGTATTCTCAGTGACGCTGGGAGGAATGGTCCTCGTTGATTTGGCGATAGCGCTTGGCTTTGCCGCTTCCTTGCTCGCGGAGTGATGTTCGGCGCATTTTTCGAGCAGCCTGTCCTGCGGAGCGTGCTCTCAGGTCCAAAGGTTGGCGGTTGTCTTTGAGGTGAACGGGGACTTGGCAGCTGTCATTTTTGGTGTTCAACCAGAAATTGGAGTCTACTCATGGCTCGCCTGTCCGATGTTCTAACAGATATCCTGATTGCTATTGCCGCGATCGGGTCAGCGCTTGGGCTGCTTTAGGGCATGTGCGTAATCGCACATTCAGC
The DNA here is from genome assembly GCA_023253795.1 of Methylocystis sp. GTDB lineage: Bacteria > Pseudomonadota > Alphaproteobacteria > Rhizobiales > Beijerinckiaceae > Methylocystis. The sequence continues at coordinate 6,363 of JALRFG010000067.1, read as the reverse complement.
CTGATCGCCTTGGACTACCTTCCTCTCATCGAAACGAAGTTCTGAGGGGAACGACAATGAAAATGGTTTTCCAGGCATTTCTCACGGCGGCGTCACTGACCATCACCATGGGATTCACGGCGGCTGTGCTGGTGGCTCCGATGTTTGACGCTCCGGCCTTTCTCCAGCTTGGCAACTAGGATGACCGGGAAATGGCTGCACAATAACTTTAGCGTGAAAGAGACTGTTTTAGCTGACGATTTAACGTCAGCGACATCCTGTTAATTATTGTTGAGCCGGCGCCTGTCGGAACAGGTTGTTATTCGGCCCTGCGCACAGACGCCCCGGCTTGCTGATGCGGAAACATGAGCGAGTGTGCTTCCGTCCGCAGTTTATGAGTGAATGTTTCTTGTAAAAAAAAGCGCAGCGCTTTGTAACAAGCGCCGCGCCTCATATGTAGGTCGACCATTGAAAACACTGTCACGATTCGTGCATTGCAATCAATGAGGCTCGTAATCTTTACTGACCGCCGAGCAAGGAGTCGGAAGACTCTTTAAGCGCCTCAGCCGCACCCAGTCTGCGAGCCGCACGCGGCGTCATGATAACGACATCGTCTTCCGAGGCTGCTGCCGGAGCAGGGGCGCCGCCGACAAGTTCTTCAACTTCCATTCGGCGAGCGGCGCGCGGCGTCACCACAACCACGTTGGGTTGAGCGCTCGCGGCCTGCGCAGTGTTTTTTGCGCCCTTCGACGCTGTCTTGGCGGCAGCCTGCGGAGCGGCCTCTTCCTCATCAAACAGATTGATGTTCTGGGCGTATGAAGTTGAAACGCTGAGCGCCAGAGCAATGGCGGCGACAGATAAACGCATGTTGATATTCCTCTTTACAGTGACCGCTTATCATCCATTTCAGACCGGGCGACGCAAGGTCTGAACCCCATAACTGGATGGCTTATTAAGTGATTTTACGGCTTGGGGTTCTGCGCCAGCGTGAGGCGTTTTGCTCAGAATTAGTCCTGCAATGGCTGGGCGATGTATAATCCGATTCTCGCGAGTGGCTTTGCATGGATTGACAACGCCTATGTCGCCATGAACATGGCCGCCAGCCCGAAATGTGTTATAAGCCTTTGAAAATATTCGTTGGCCCCGTAGTTCAGCTGGATAGAACAACTGCCTTCGAAGCAGTGGGTCGGAGGTTCGAATCCTTCCGGGGTCGCCATAATGCGCTGCTCTGAAGCGCGGGACAGGTTATGCAGATGCGGTGTCGTTTCTTCGCTGGATTAGCCTTCGCCATGGCTCTCGGGACGGCGCTTGTCGTACCCGCGCCCGCCGGCGCGCAGGATTTGCTCGATTTCCTTTTTGGCGGCGATGAAGCCGCGCCGGCGGCGCGCGAAACGAAACGTCCCAGCGGCGATGTTCGCTTCGGTCCCGGCCGGGCGGCGCGCAATGAGGGTGGCGGCAGTGGTCGTGGCTCTTCACATACTGGCGGCTATTGCGTGCGCACCTGCGACGGCTATTTCTTCCCGCTGATCAAATCCGCCCGCGCCACCCGCCAGCAATCCTGCAACTTCGCCTGTCCGTCGGCGACGGTGGAGATTTACGACGGCTCGAGCATCGAGTCGTCGCGCAGCGCGCGCGGTCAGACCTACAAGGCGCTGATGGACTCGCTCGCCAGCCATCCGGCGTCGGGTCGCTGCTCCTGCAATGATCCTTCGACCTCGGCGGCCTATTCCCGCGCCGCCGCCCGCACGGATCCCACCCTGCAAAATGGCGATTTCGTCATCGAGGATGAAGGGCCGCTGGTTTTCGGGCGCGACGGGCTGGTGCCGCTGGCGCAGGCGCGCTTTGTTGCGCCGCGCACCCGCGCCAGCGTTCTCGGTCTGAT
>JALRFG010000067.1:0-4492 GCA_023253795.1 Methylocystis sp. | reverse complement strand
ACGTACGCCGAAGGCGCCGCAGGAGCCGGCCGCCGTCCCGTCCGGGAGCGCCGGGCGTTAACGCCCGTTGCGCGCGCAAATGCCGCAATCTTGCGGCGGCTGTTTTCTGCGTCGTGCCCGCAAAATGGTGGGTCGCGACGCTTTACAAAGTCGACGGCGCGGGGCTAGCTGCGCCGCGTCATACGTGACGGTTTGGCGACATTAGCGGGGGCGTGAAATGCTGTCGTGGTTTCAGGCGCTCATGCCGAAGGAAGAGCGCTTTTTCGATCTTTTCGAACATCATGCCGAGACGATTGTCGGCGGCGCGGCGGCGTTGCGCGAATTGCTCAATGGCGGCGATGATCAGCTCGCCTGCGCTCTTGAGATCAAAAAGCACGAAAACGCGGCCGATGACATCACCGCTGAAACGCTGCTCGCCGTGCGTCGCACCTTCATCACGCCTTTTGACCGCAGCGACATTCGCGATCTGATTTGCGCGATGGACGACACCATCGATCAAATGCACCAGACCGGCAAGGCGACGAAGCTTTACGAAGTGCGCGACTTCGATCCCTCGATGCGGCGCATGGGCGACATCATCGTGCAGGCGTCGCTGCTGACCCGCGATGCGCTGCCGCTGCTGCGCAACATGGGCGCCAATTCGGCGCGGCTGAACAGTTTCGCCGAGGAAATCTCGCGGATCGAGGATGAGGCCGACGGCATTCACGATCAGGGCCTGAAGTCCCTGTTTCAGGCGCATCGCGCCAATGATCCGATGGGCTTTATCGTCGGCGCCGAGATTTACGGTCATCTCGAAAAAGTCGTCGACGGCTTCGAGGACATCGCCAATCGGGTGACCGCTATCGTCATCGAGCATCTCTGAGGCGGGGCGCATGGCGACGGCCGATTATTATCTCTATGGCCTGATCGCGGTGGCGCTGGCCTTTGATTTTCTCAACGGCCTGCACGATGCGGCGAACTCCATCGCGACCATCGTTTCGACGCGCGTGCTGCGGCCGCAATATGCGGTGTTCTGGGCGGGCTTTTTCAATTTCATCGCCTTCATGTTCTTTGGCCTGCATGTCGCGCAGACCGTCGGCTCCGGCATTGTCTCGCCGGATCTTGTCGATGATCGGCTGATCTTCGGCGCGCTGATGGGTGCGATCGCCTGGAATCTGATCACCTGGGCGCTGGGCATTCCCTCGTCGAGCTCTCATGCGCTGGTCGGCGGTCTGGTCGGCGCAGGCGTCGCCAAGGCGGGAACGGGCGCCATTGTTTGGCAAGGGCTGAGCAAGACCGCCGCCGCCATCGTGCTGTCGCCCTTGCTGGGCTTTTTGTTGGCGCTGGTGCTGGTGCTGGCGGTGTCGTGGATTTTCGTGCGTCGCACGCCCGGCACCGTCGACCGGTTGTTCCGCACCCTGCAATTCGTCTCGGCGTCGCTGTATTCGCTCGGGCATGGCGGCAACGACGCGCAAAAGACCATGGGCATCATCGCGGTGCTGCTTTACGCCCATGCCGGCGCCGGCGCCAAATTCGAAGTGCCGTTCTGGGTGGTGATCAGTTGCCAGATGGCGATGGGTCTTGGCACGTTGTTTGGCGGCTGGCGGATCGTCCACACCATGGGCTCCAAAATCACCCGCCTGACGCCGATGCAGGGGTTCTGCGCCGAGACCGGCGGCGCGATCACGCTGTTTCTGGCGACGGCTTTGGGCATTCCTGTGTCGACGACGCACACCATCACCGGCGCCATCGTCGGCGTCGGCGCGGCGCGCCGCGTGTCGGCGGTGCGCTGGAACATCGCCAAAAATATCGTCGTCGCCTGGGTGATCACCATGCCGATGTCGGCGCTGATCGCCGCCGCCTTTTATCTTGCCGCGAGTCTGCTGGCATGAAGTCGGTCAAAGCGGACAAGTCGAATAAATCTCCGAATAAATCGAAGAAGAAAAACGCTGCGCCACGCGCTCAATATGGCGCCTTGCCGTGGCGTGAAGGCGAAGACGGCGTCGAGATTTTGCTGGTCACCTCGCGCGATACGCGCCGCTGGGTGATCCCCAAGGGCTGGCCGATGAAAGGCCGCAAACCGCATATCGCCGCCGCGATTGAAGCGCGTCAGGAAGCCGGCTTACGCGGCAAGATCGAGAAAAGCCCGCTGGGCGCCTATGAATATGAGAAACGCCTGAAAGACTCCGCCAGCGTCACCTGTCGCGTCGATGTCTTTCCATTGCTGGCGCAGAAACAGAAAAAGAGCTGGCCGGAAAAAAACCAGCGCGCCGCGCACTGGTTCCCGGCGTCCGTCGCCGCCGAACAGGTCGACGAACCGCAGTTGCGCGAAATCATCCGGGCGTTTGACGCGAAGTTGAAAGACTAGCCGCGTAAGCGCGCCAGTCCCGCCGCCAGATCAGCCTTCAGATCGGCGACATCCTCCAGACCGATGGACAGACGCAGCGCCGGCCCCTCCGGCGCCCACGCCGTCGCCGTGCGATAGGGCGCGCAATCGAAGGGCAGAATCAGGCTTTCATAACCGCCCCAGGAAAAGCCGATCCCGAACAGGTCGAGGTTGTCGACGAAATCCGAAACGGCGGCTTTCGACACCGGTTTCAGCACGATCGAAAACACGCCGGAGGCGCCGCTGAAATCGCGCTTCCAGAGCGCGTGGCCGGGATGATCGGGCAGGGCGGGATGCAGCACCCGCGAGACTTCCGGCCGGGCCGCCAGCCAGCGCGCGATCTCCAGCCCCGCCTGTTCCTGCGCGCGAAGCCGCAAATGCAGGGTGCGCAAGCCGCGCAGCGCCAGCGCGGCGTCATCGGGACCGGCGCCGATGGCGAAGGCGTTGAAGGTCGTGCGCAGCTTCTTCGCCCAATGGGCGTTGGCGGAGATCAGGCCGATCAGCAGATCGGCGTGGCCGGAGAGATATTTGGTGCCGGCGTCAATCGCGAGATCGACCCCATGCGCATGGGGCGAGAAGAACAAGGGCGTCGCCCAGGTGTTGTCGAGAATGACGCAGACGTTTTTCTCATGCGCGGCGGCGGCGATGGCGGGCACATCCTGCACCTCCATCGATTGTGAGCCGGGCGACTCCAGCAGCACCGCCGTCGTCTCTGGCCGGATCAACTGCGCAATGTCGCCGCCGATCTGCGGATCGTAATAATCCGTGGTCACGCCAAAGCGCTTGAGAATTGTGTCGCAGAAGGCGCGGGTCGGCTGATAGGCGGAATCCACGACGAGAATATGCGCGCCGGAATGTGTCGCGGTCAGCAGCGCCAGATCGATGGCGGCGAGGCCGGAGGGAACCAGCACCGTGTCGGCCGCGCCGGCGATTTCGCTCCAGGCGCGTTCCAGCGCGCGTGTGGTGGGCGTGCCCTTGGTGCCATAGGTGTAGGGCTGATCGAGCGTCTCGATCGCTTCGACGCTGGGAAACAGCACCGTCGAGCCGCGATAGATTGGCGGATTGACGAAGCCAAAATGCGCAGAAGGGTCGCGGCCCGCCTGCGTCACCAGCGTCGCCGGGCTTTTGCGTGTAGAAGCTTTCCCCGCCTGATCCGTCTTCTTGCCGCTCATCGCCGCCCTTTCTGCGTTTCGGCCATGCTTGTGTCGTGATTGAGTGATTATATCTAATCACCCATCCTCTGCCGGAGCATCAATGAACGCCCGACGTTTCGCCGCCGTCCTGATGTTTGCGCTCGCCTGCGCGGCGCCCTTGCGCACGGCCAGCGCCCAGAATGAGTTAGGCCCCACGCTGAGCGAGATCGTCAAGCGGGACCGGCTGAATTGCGGCGTCGTTGAGCAGGCGGGCTTCGCCGAACCCGATGGCGCCGGCGGCTGGCGCGGTTTCGATGTCGATTTTTGCCGGGCTCTCGCCGCCGCCATTTTCGACGATCCGGCCAAAACCACCATCATCAAGCTGCCGGCGCGCGAGCGCCTGTCGCCGCTGATGGGCGGTTGGGTGGATGTGTTGGCCAGTTCAGCCTCCTGGACCCTCTCGCGCGACGCCGCCCAGCGGGCGCTTTACGCCGGGGTCTCGTTCTACGACGGGCAGGGGTTCATGGTGCGCCGCGCCCGTTCCTTCGCTTCCGCGCAGGATTTGTCCGGCGTGAGCGTCTGCGTGCAGAGCGCCAGCCCGCAGGAACTGGCGCTGGCGGATTTTTTTCATGCGCGCAACGCGCCCTATGAGGCGCATGGCTTTCCAACCGATGAGGCGGCGGCGAACGCTTATGCCGCCGGCCAGTGCGATGCGCTGACCGACGATGCGGCGCAATTATACGCGCGACGTACGCAACTGCCGCAGCCGGGCGATCATGACATTCTGCCCGGCTTCGCATCCAAATCGCCGCGCGGGCGTGTGGTGCGGCGCGGCGACGATCAATGGTTCGCGCTGGTGCGCTGGACGCTGGACGCGATGATCAACGCCGAAGAGTTGCAGGTGTCGAAAGCCAGCGTCGATGAAGCGCTGACATCGCAAAATCCGGACATTCGTCGTTTGCTCGGCGTTGAAGGCGACGCCGGCGCCGGCCTT
>JALRFG010000066.1 GCA_023253795.1 Methylocystis sp. | reverse complement strand
ATAAAGCCCGGATCCTCGCCCTTGAAGCGGGCTTCCGCCGCCTCCATCGTCGGGTAGGCGAAGCTCTGGGTGAGGAACATGGCTTCCGACATTTCGCCGAAGGGCGAGCGGATCGTGCCGCCATGCACGAGCTGGGTGGCGGGTCTGAGCTTTTTGCGTGCGGCGTCGGCGGCCATGAAATTTTCCTCAAGAACAGGGGCCGGGCAGGTGATCCCCGACTCTTGCCGTCTTTTAACGCCGTGTTTTTCCTGGCGGCAAGCGCCCACCGTCAAAAACCGTGGAGGACCATCGGGCGATTGGCCAGAGAGGCGGTCTCCTGCTTGAAACCATCCGTTTTTTATCGCTTATGCAAGGAAAGGCCGGGCAGACCGGCGACGAAGGCGGGAAGGTTCCATGAGCAGCGTGCTGTCCAGCCGGCAGATCGAAGCGATGATCGACGCCGGCGCCATCCGTCTTGCGGCGCCCCCCGCGCATGGGCAGGTGCAGCCGGCGAGCCTCGACCTTCGGCTTGGCCCGAAAGCGTGGCGGGTGCGCGCCAGCTTCCTGCCCGGCAAAGCGCGCCGGGTCGGGGAATTGCTCTCGGCGCTCAAATACGACGAGATTTCGCTGGAAGGCGATGGCGCCGTTCTGGAGCGCGGCTGTTTTTATGTCGTGCCGCTGCTGGAGAGTCTGGCGCTGGGCCCCGATGTCGCTGGCGCGGCGAATCCCAAAAGTTCGACCGGCCGTCTCGATATTTTCACTCGTCTGATCACCGATCATGGCGACCGTTTCGACGAGGTCGCGCCGGGCTATACCGGCCCACTCTATGCGGAAGTCTCGCCGCGCAGTTTCTCCGTGCGCGTGCGGCAGGGATCGCGGTTGAACCAGCTCCGTTTCCGCGGACAGACGACGCCGGGAGCGGCGACGCTTTCCGACGCCGATCTCGCCGAACTTCATCGCCGCTCGCCGCTGGTCGACGGCCCGCTCAATTTGCGCGACGGCGTCGTGCTGCGCGTGGCGCTGGACGCCGACGCTTTTGGCGGCGTGGTTGGCTATCGCGCCCAGAAACACACCGACGTCATCGATGTGGATCGCATTGGCGCCTACGCCATTGACGATTACTGGGATCGTTTACCGGCGCGCGATGGTCGTTTGATCCTCGATCCGGGTGATTTTTATATTCTCGCCTCGCGGGAGCGTCTCGCCATTCCGGCTGATTTCGCCGCCGAAATGGCGCCGATGGATGCGGCGATCGGCGAGTTTCGCGTCCATTACGCCGGCTTTTTCGATCCCGGTTTCGGCGTTGGTGCGGATGGCGGCCCGGCGGCCCGCGCGGTTCTGGAAGTGCGTTCGCGCGAAGTGCCGTTCATTCTGGAAGACGGCCAATTTATCGGCCGTCTTGTCTATGAGCGGATGACCGAGGCGCCGCAGGCGTTATATGGCCAGAGCGGCGTCTCGAATTATCAGGGTCAGGGACTTAAACTCTCGAAACATTTCGTTCAGAGATGATGGTTCAGTCGGCGTAAACCGGCTTGTAGGTCATGGCGCGAATATGCGCTTCGATGTCCGCCGGACGCTCTGCGCCCGCCAATCCATTGTCGAAGACATATTCGGCGATCTTTACGGCGGTGTGCAGCGACGCATCAAAAATATGCGTCGTGGGCGGATAGATCAGACCTCTGTCGAGATCTTCCGACGTCACCTGCTCTGCGACGGCGCGCGCTGCGACGATAAACATTTGCTGGGTTACGCGCCGCGCCTCCGTCGCCAGAACCGCCATGCCCATCGCCGGGAAGATGTAGACATTATTGCCCTGGCCCGGAACGAAGGTCTTGTCCCGGAAGGCGACGGGCGGGAAGGGGCTGCCGCTGGCGAATACCGCCTGACCATTTGACCATGTATAGGCTTCTTCCGCCGTGCACTCCGAACGCGATGTCGGGTTGGAGTAGGGGAAGATGATCGGACGTTCGTTGAGGCGGCACATGGCCTCGATCACTTGCCGGTTAAACAGTTTCGGCGTCGTGCTCACGCCAATGATGGCGGTCGGTTTGATCGTCTCGACCGCTTCGACGAAGGAGCCGACTGCAGGCGCGTCATGCGCAAAGGGACGCTGGAAATCGGCGATATCCGTGCGCGCCGTCGTCACCAGGCCGTTGACGTCATAGAGCCAGTTGTGCGCGCGCGCCTGATCCGGCGTTAGACCCTCCAGCATCAGCGCCTGACTGATCAATTCGGCAATGCCAGTGGCGGCGGAGCCGGCGCCCAGAAACAGGACGCGCTGATCCGTCAGCTTCTGGCCCGTAATGCGCAGTGCGCCAAATATGCCGGCGAGCGCGATCGCCGCCGTGCCCTGAATATCGTCATTATAGGTGCAGATCTTGTCGCGATAACGCGTCAGAATCGGCACGGCGTTGATGTTGGCGAAATCCTCCCATTGAATGCAGCATTTGGGAAAGCGCGCCAGCACCGCTTGCACGAACTCTTCGATGAAGGCGTCATAGGCTTCGCCGCGCACGCGTTCCTGCCGCAGTCCCAGATACAGCGGGTCTTCGAGCAGGGCGTGATTATTGGTGCCGACATCCAGCGTCACTGGCAGAGTCATATGCGGCGGCACGCCGGCGCAGGCGGTGTAGAGCGCCAGCTTGCCGACAGGAATGCCCATGCCGCCGACGCCAAGATCGCCAAGCCCGAGAATACGTTCGCCATCGGTCACGACGATGAAGCGCACCTCCTGCGACGGCCAGTTGCCGAGAATATCATGCAGCCGACCTTTAGCGGTGATCGGCAGATAGAGGCCGCGCGACGCGCGAAAAACATGATCGAATTTCTGGCAGGCTTCGCCAACGGTCGGCGTATAGACCAGCGGCATGAAGCGCGCCGGATCAGACATGATGACGGCGTAATACAGCACCTCATTACGCGCCTGAAGATCGCTCAGGAAAAGATATTTTTGCAGGTCCGAGTCCAGAAATTCGAGCTGATGCTGGACGCGCGCAATTTGCACCTCCAGCGTATCCGGCACAGGCGGCAGCAGCCCTTCGATCCCAAGACGCCGGCGGTCCGCTTCGGTGAAGGCCGATCCGCGATTAAGATGGGGATTGTGCAGCAGGGCGGGGCCTGTCGGCGAGGAAACCGTTTCCGTCATTCGATCGCAACCTTGTGTGTAGAAAATAGACGCCGTTTGTGATCGTAAAGCAAAATGCGCTCAAACGAATGTCAAGTTTTGACGAAGCGCAAGAATTATCGTTCGTTTTGCAAGCATGACGCCTGTTCCCCAATGTGGGCGTTTGTCATAATGGCGTCGTTTCAGCTTGTGCGTGGAGGAATGATGACAATTCGCGGCATGGATCATTTCACCGTTCTCACGACTGATCTGGACAGGACGGTGGCGTTTTATCGCGAGGTGCTGGAGTTGGAGACCGGGCCACGGCCGGCCTTTCCTTTTCCCGGCGCCTGGCTTTATCGCGATGACGTCGCGCTTTTGCATGTCATCGTGCAGGAGACCATTCCGGCGGGGCCGGGCGTTCTCGATCACATCGCCTTTCGAGGAGCGGGCCTTGCCGCGCTGATCGCCCGGCTGGAGGCGCGTCATCTCGCCTATGATCTGCGGCGGCTGCCGGAAGGCGGTCCCGGCGCCGGCGTCTGGCAGCTTTTTTTCCACGATCCCAATGGCGCGCGCGTGGAAGTCGACTTTGCCGCCGATGAGCGGCCGACAACGGTCTGAGGATCGCCGGCGCAGCGCCACTTGCGGCGCGTGGCCGGCTTGCGGCTTACTGTCGAGGCTGTGATTCGTCTTTTACACACCGCCGATTGGCATCTTGGCGCCGCCCTGCACGGGTGGTCGCGCGAGCCCGAGCATCGCGCCGCGCTGGCGCAACTCATCGAGATCGCACGGACGCGTGCGGTGAACGCGATCATCGTCGCCGGCGATGTTTTCGATAGTCTCAACCCTTCGGCGGAAGCGCAGCGGTTGCTCTATGAGACGCTGCGGGATCTGCGCGCCGCCTGTCCGGCCGCGACCATCGCGCTGATCGCCGGCAATCACGATCCGGCCGGCCGGCTGGAGGCGCCGCGCGCCTTGTTCGAATTCGCCTGCGTCCATTCGATTGGCGTCGTGGCGCGCGCCAATGGCGCCTTTGATCCACGCGCGCATCTTGTCCCGATCAAGGACGACGCCGGCGTCCTCGCAGCGCATATTCTCGCCTTGCCCTATCCGCGCGCCGCCGATCTGCCAGTCGCAGGCGCCGATGTGTCCGGTTCGCCGGTAGTCTGGGGCGTACGCGAGCTTTATCGCGAAGCGGTCGCCGCCGCGCGACGTGAGATCGGCGATGCGCCGCTGATCCTGACGGGTCATTTACATGTCGCCGGCGGGCTGGAGTCGGAAGGCGCTGAACGTCGCATTTTGATTGGCGGCGAACATGCCGCGCCGCCGGATATTTTCCCCGACGATGTCGCCTATGTCGCTTTGGGTCATCTGCATCGGCCGCAAAAGGTTGGGCGTGAAACGATCCGCTATTCTGGCTCGCTCGTTCCGATGTCGAAAACTGAAATCGATTACGACCATGGCGTCACCATCGTCGAAATCGAGGTCGGTGAGACGCGGATCGAACATGCGCCGATTGCGCGCAGCGTCGCACATCTGCGTCTGCCGGCGCGCGGTGCGCTGCCGCCGGCGGAGATCGCCGACGCATTAGCGGAGTTTTGCGCTGCTCATCCTGCGGATGCGCCCGCGCCCTTCCTGCATCTTGCCGTGCGGGTAGAGGGGCCGGCGACAGGATTAAAAGCGGAGATCGACGCCATTGTCGAAAAATTCCCGGTGCGACTGGTGTCGCTCTCCATCGAGCGGCCGCGTCTGGAGCCGACGCCGCAGGCCGAGGCTGTAAGGCTCGCCGATTGCGCGCCGCGCGATCTTTTTGCCGCGGCCTTTGCGCATACGCATGGCGTCGAACCGACGCCCGCACATTTGCAGTGTTTCGATCAGCTGACGCAGGACCCCTGATATGCGGATTCTTGCGATACGCGGCGAAAATCTCGCAAGTCTCGCCGAGCCTTTCGCGCTCGAATTCGAGCAGGAGCCGTTACGCTCCTGCGGGCTCTTCGCCATCACCGGCGAAACCGGCGCCGGCAAATCAACCATTCTTGATGCGCTGTGTCTGGCGCTTTATGACACATTTCCACGCGTTGAAGCGACGGAAGGTAGCGAACGCGCGCCCGACCCCTCCGGTGAATTGCTGGCGATGCGCGATCCGGCGCCGATCCTGCGGCGCGGGGCTGGCGGCGGTTATGCGGAAGTCGATTTTGTGGCGCGCGACGGGCAGCGCTATCGCGCCCGTTGTGGTCTGCAGCGCGCACGTAGCAAGGCGGCGGGTAAATTACAGAAGCGCAGTCGTAGCCTGTGGCGGATCGATGCAACAGGCGCTGTGATCGAGGCGCTTGAGTCGGGCGTTTCGCCGGTCAATCGCCGCATTGTCGAACTCACCGATCTGACCTTTGATCAGTTCTGCCGCACGGCGCTGTTGGCGCAGGGCGATTTCGACGCGTTTTTGCGCGCCGACGCCGGCAAGCGCGCTGATTTGCTCGAAAAGATCACTGGCGCAGAGATTTACGGGCGTCTGTCGCAACACGCCTATGAAGCGGCGCGCAAAGCGCAAGAAAATCTGGAGCAGCTGGAGCGGCGTCAGGGCGATTTTATTCTCCTTACGGAAGAAGATCGTGCGGCGCGTGAGGCGGAAATCGAAACGCTCTCGCAAACTCGCGGGGAGACGGAAAGCGAGACCGCGGCGATTCAAAACAGTCTTCGACGCCTGGAGAATCATGCGCAGGCCCTGGAAAGACTGAGACAGGCTGAGACGGAAACAGAGGCGTCGACACGCGCGCTTGATGAGCTTGCGCCGCAGGCGGCGCAACTCGAACGGATCGAGCGCGCCGAGCCATTGCGGACGCAATGGCGCACAATGCGCGAGACAGATGCCGCAGCACGCCGGCAGAAGGAGATGGCCGCACTGGCGCAGGAACGCGCCGCTCACGCGCAGGAAACCCTCGCACGAGCGGATACGGAAGAGCGGGCGGCCCGTCTGACGTTGGACGATATCCAGCAAAAAATTGTCGCTTTGACTCCTGTCTGGGAGGAGGCGGGCGTCCTCGACATCCGTATTGCCGAGACGCAGAAACATGAAACGCAGAGCCGTCGGGACGTCGAGAGCGCGCAAGCCGCCGCCGATGCGAAACGGCAGGCGCTTGACGCCGCCCGCGCCGAACAAAATGAAAATCTGCGGGAGCTTGAGGCCGCTAAAACAGAGGCGGCGCGTTGCGCGCCCGCGCGTCCTCTGGCGGAACGCTTGCCGGAAATCGACGATTGGCTCACCAAGCGCATAGAGCTGTCGCAGGAAAATGATCGCGCGGACGCGGAAGCCGGCGAGGTCAGGATCGAACTGGACCGGATCAACCAGACGCTAACAGCGAGCGTGACGGCGGATGCGCAGGATCGCGCCGAACGCGATGCGCTCGCGACGCAGATCGCCGAACGCGAGCAGGCGTTGGCGGCGCTCGATGAAGAACGCGCAGCGGAGAAAGTTGCGCAAGTCGGCGCAGAGGTTGCTATTTTGCGGGCGCTGCGGCGGCCGGCGTCGGATTATGCGCGCGCTGCAGAGGCTTTGGCGGAAGCCGACAGGATTATCGCAGATCGCAAACAGCTTGCCGTCGGTTTGACGCAGGAGCTGCAAGCTTTACGCGACAGACGCGTTCAGCAGGCGGCCGATAGCGCCGACGCCATGCGCCTTGGTGAACTGGCCGAAGCGGCGGCCGATCCACATGCCTTGCAACTCCGCGCCGTTCTGGACGATGGGAAGCCGTGCCCGGTTTGCGGCGCGCTGGAGCATCCATTCTCTCAAAATGCCGAGGCGGCGCATCAGCTTGTCGCCGAATTGCAGAAGCGTCGCGAGGCCGCTCGCCATGCGTTGGATCGGCTTGATGAACTTATTGTTCAGACGGAAGGCGCCGCCGCCGCCGCGCGGGCCGAGGAAGAGACGGCGCAACGACAGCATCGGGCGGCGACGGCCGAGATCGCTCAGGCTACGCAGGATTATGCGGCATTGACGGCGTCGCGTCCGATGTCTGCGGCGCCGTCCGCGATCAATGGGGCTGTTTCGCGCATCGATGAATTGTTGGCCGAGCGAGAGAGCGAGGCGGAGGCGCTGGCGCAGAAGCTGGAGGCGGCGCGTCGCCTGCGCGACGAACGCGACAGATTAATCAAGCGTTATAATACGACGCGTGACGCCATGGATCGTCGTCAGAACGAGCGCCAATCGGCGACGACGCGCCAGCAGAAATTCGTCGAGCGCGCCGCTCAGCTTGCGACGACGCTGGCGCATAATGGCGAGCGCATCGTCTCTATTGACCGATCATTGAAGCCTTTTCTCGATCTTTGCGGATTGATGACCGCCGATCTGGATCGCGACCCGGTTTCGGCGCGCGCGCGTCTGGTTCAGGCCAGTGAGAATCATCAAAAGGCGCAGGCAATACTGGATCGCTTGACGCAGGTATGCGGCACGCTCGAGTTGCGCGTCGCAACGTTGACGGCGGAGGCGCAGGCGTCGGCGGACTCTTTCGCCACGCTGAGCCAAACATATGCGGCCCAATGTAAGACGCTGAAAGACTTGCGCGCGGCGCGCGCCAGGCTGCTGGATGGCGAAGCGACGCAAGATCATCGGGCAAGACATGAGGAGCAGCGTAAAGCGCTCGCCGACGCGTTCGAACAAAAGCGCAACCTGCGAGCCGCCGCCGGAGAGAGCGCCGCCGCCGCACGGTCGCTGGCGGAAGAAAGCCTTCGAGAGATTGAAACGACGGCGCAGGCTTTGCATATGGCGGAAGACGCCTTCCTGCAGGCATGCGCCACTGCGGGATTGACGCAGGTGGCGGCGGAGAGCCTTCTCGCAGCGCCGCAGGAAGAAATTTTCAGCTTGCGTGAACAGCTGCGCCTTGCGCAGGAGCGATGCGCTGCGGCGCGGGCGACCATTGCGGCGCGCCGTCAGGATGTCGATGCGTCGTGTGCAGATTTGCCGGAAGCGCAGCAGGCAGACCTCGCAGCCCGCGTCGCTGTGCTGTCAGAACAGTTGGAGGCGATGTCCTCCCGCATGGGCGCGCTGCGCGAACAGATCAGTCAGGACGATACGGCGCGAACAAGGGCCGAAGGTCTCTCACGTGAGATCGACGCCGCACGCGCCACCAACAAGCTTTGGGATGAGATCAATGCGGCGATTGGTTCGCGCAGCGGCGACAAGTTCCGCCGTTTTGCGCAAAGCGTCACGCTTGATCAGCTTGTCGCGCTCGCCAATCAGCGGCTGGCGCTTTTGTCGCCGCGTTACCGGCTGGAGAAATCAGGCGAGATCGACTCTCTCGGACTTCAGATCGTTGATCGTGATCTTGGCGATGAACGGCGCTCGACGCGCTCGCTTTCCGGCGGCGAGCGCTTCCTCGCCTCTCTTGCGCTGGCCTTGGCGCTCGCGGGTCTGGAGGGACGCGACTCCTTCGTCGATACGCTCTTTATCGACGAGGGCTTTGGCTCCCTCGACTCAATGACCCTCGACATCGCCATTGATGCGCTGGAGAGTTTACAGGGGCAGGGCCGCAAGGTTGGCGTCATCAGCCATGTCGACTCGCTGCAACAGCGTATATCGACCAAAATCTCGGTTGAACGCCGAGGCGGCGGGCTAAGCGTGGTGCGGGTGCGCGCGCCCGGTTGGGCCGCCGAGGCATAGCCGGCGCATGATCGCGTCTTGAAACGCGCATCGCGTGCGCTTTACTGACAGTATGGGCGAGATAAGGACATCGCCGTGGATCAATTATACGATCTTCTGATTATCGGTGGCGGCGTCAATGGCTGCGCCATCGCTCGCGATGCGGCCGGACGCGGACTTTCCGTGCGTCTTGTCGAACAGAACGATCTCGCAAGCGGCACGTCTTCGGCCTCGACAAAACTGATCCATGGCGGCCTGCGCTACCTCGAGCTCTATGAGTTTCGTCTGGTGCATGAGGCGCTGGCCGAACGCGAACGTATGCTCGCCGCCGCGCCACATATTATCTGGCCGCTAAAATTCGTCTTGCCACATGAGAAGGGGCTGCGGCCTGTCTGGATGCTGCGGCTGGGGCTTTTCCTCTACGATCATCTGGCGCGGCGCAAACGTCTCGATGGCT
>JALRFG010000065.1 GCA_023253795.1 Methylocystis sp. | reverse complement strand
CCCTATGTTTTCCCGCATGTCTGCCCGGTGTGCGGTTCGGCGGCGCTGCGCGAGATCGATGAGAAAACCGGTGAAGCCGATATTGTCCGGCGCTGCACCGGTTCGCTGGTCTGTCCGGCGCAGGCCGTGGAGAGATTGAAACATTTTTGTTCACGCAACGCCTTCGACATCGAAGGTCTGGGCGACAAGCAGATCGATTATTTTTATGCGCAGGGGCTGATTAAAACCGCCTCCGACATTTTCACGCTGGAAGAGCGCGACCGCGCCAGCCTGACAAAAATAAAAAATCGCGAAGGCTTTGGCGAAACCTCGGTGCGCAATCTCTTCGCCGCCATCGACGCGCGACGTCACATCGCCATCAATCGCTTTCTCTTCGCACTGGGCATTCGTCACATCGGCGAAACCAATGCGCGCCGGCTGGCCCGTCATTTCACGGATTTCGACGCTCTGCGCGAGACGGCGCGCGACGCCGCGCCCGGCACGGAAGCGCGTGCGCGCATCGACTCTATCGACGGCGTCGGTCCGGTGGTCGCCGAAGCGCTGCATGATTTCTTCGCCGAGCCGCATAATGCGCATGAGCTTGACGCGCTGCTGGCGCAGGTGACGCTGGAGCCCATGCCCGCATTCGCTGCGTCCTCGCCGGTCGCCGGCAAAACCGTCGTCTTCACCGGCGGGCTGGAGCGTCTGACGCGCGATGAAGCCAAGGCGCAGGCTGAACGCTTTGGCGCCAAGGTCGCGGGTTCGGTGTCGAAAAAAACCGATCTGGTCGTCGCCGGGCCCGGCGCCGGCTCAAAACTCGCCAAGGCCAGCGAACTCGGGATCGAGGTGATCACCGAGGACGAATGGTTCCGGCGGACAGGTCAGGCGTAACGGCGAATAGCGACGGGTAGAGCCTCACACCGCGCGCGTGCCCGGCGTTTCGTCCTTTTTATAGGCGGTGCCGAACACATAATCCCACCAGATCGCATGAACGCCGAAGCCTTTTTCGGCGTCGCGGAAATGATGCAGCATATGCAGACGCTTCACCAGCTTGCCGAAATCGGAGGTCGGCTGGCCATGATGCGTCCAGTAATGCACGCAATCATAGATCACATAGCCGGCGATAAAGCCCGCCAGCACCGGCCAGCAGAAAACATCGCCAAACAGCATATGAATGATGGTCAGCGCGATCAGCATGATCGGCGCCGAGAGCAGCGGCGGCATCACGAGACGCAGCGGATCGCTCGGATAGACGTGATGCACGCCGTGGATCAAAAACTGGAAGCGCGGCCCCAGCCCAAAGGGCAGCGGGAAGATGGTGTGGAACAGATAGCGATGGCCGAAATATTCGGTCAGCGTCCAGCCGATGTAACCCAGCACCAGACCCAGCAGCACAGCGCCGACGCTGTTCAGCGTCAGCGAATAAAACACCAGCCCCAGAAAGATCGGCGTATAGACGATCACCGGCGTCAGATGATGCACGCGCGACATTTTATCGAGAAGATTATTCTCGAACAGGCGCGGCGACGCGTCGAGCGCCTCGTTTGAACGAATATTGGAATTATCTGTCATGAGATTACTCCGCCGCCGCGGCGACTGACGCGGCGTCACGTCCCGCCTGCACGACATTTTCAGAACGCGTGCCAAGCGAATAGTCGGGGTCAAAGATAAAGGTCACCAGCAGCGCGAACCATGATTTATGGCAGCGCAGCGTCTTGTAGAATTCCGGCGCCATTTCGGTGAGCTGCGGCAGGCGCGTCCACGGAATCTCGTGAAAATCGTGATGCTCATTATGGTAGCCGATATTGAGCGCCAGCGTGTTCAGCGGCCCATAATAATCGAAGGTGCCCTGGTCCGGCGCGAAGGCGAAATGCTCCTGAAGCCAGCGTGCGCTCAGCGGATGCAAGCCACCCACCGAGAACCAGAAGGAGAAGAAGAGATACAGCAGCGCATTCGGACCAAAGACGAACAGCATGAAAAGGTCGAAGGCGATGATCACGGCGGCGTTGATATAGGTCCATTTGCCCCAGATCGGCACCGTGCCCTTCAAACGATTGAGGCGCGCAAGCTGGATCGCCGGGAAAGCGAAGAGCCACGCCGCCTTGCGCCATGTGCTGTTGCCGACCCACTCCACTTCCCATTCGCTGGGAATGTCGGCGTCGTAATCATAGGCCGAGAGATGCGAATGATGCTTGATGTGGTAGCAGCGAAAACCCATCGATGTCGGAAAAGCGTTGGGCAGATCGGCGAGAATAGCGGTCCATTTATTGGCCAGCGGGCTCTCGAACACGCAATTATGAATAGCGTCGTGAATGATGACGAAATTGGCGTGATTGGCGAAGGCGCCGACGCAGATCGCCAGCAGCAGCGACAGCCACCAGTAGGACAGGCCGAGATAGCCCATCCACGCGGCGATCAGAAACTGGCCGACGAAGATGGCAGCGGTGATCTTGAAGGTCACCGGATCGCGCCCGAACAATTCGCGCACCTGCGGATATTTTTCGAGGATCAGACGACGGCGCTCGACATGCGAACGATCCGCGCCTGTGGATGTGACCGATATGCCGCTCATGAGCCTGAATCCTGTGATGCCGCGTTGTCATCAACGCGGCTGCCGTCACGCAACGCAACGCTCGCCGGCGCCGTGAGGCGCTTTTCATAGATTCGGTGAATTTTATCGACCTTGCCGCCAAACATTTCAATCGGCCGACGCATCGCCATATTATCCTCCAGCACCCAGCCCGCCTCCAGATGCTGTCCGGGCGAGCTGGCGCCGCGACGGCGCGCCTCCTCGACAATCGTCATCAGGATCAAACCGCCGGTCGCGCTGTTTTGCAGAGCCTTGCTGGTGCCCAGCAGCGCAATGCGCACGGACATGAAGCAGTGGCTCCGCATACGGGAGATAAGCTTCAGCCAGCCAAAGGGAAAGAGCCGACCATTGAGATCGGCGATGATCTCGCAGAAATTGGGCAGCGCCACCACGAAGGACTGCGGCTTGCCGTCCAGCTCAACGACGAGGCCGTAATCCGGAGGCATGATGAGTTTCAGGCCATCGGCGGTAGAGTCGAATTCTTCTTTGGTGAAGGGGACATAACCCCAATTGCCGCGCCAGGCGTCGTTGAATAGCTCGGTCATGATCGGCGTCTCTTGCGTTTTGAGGCGCGACATATCGAGCGTGCGAACCTTTAGCCGTTCGTTCCATTCCTTGCGCAGCGAGAAACGGGGTTTTTCATCGAGTTTTTTGTCGGCGACGCCCCAGCGATAGGAGATCAGATCGCGGGCTTTTTCATAGCCCAGCGCATCGAGATGACGGCCAAGATAGGCAGGATGCCAGGGCATCAGGAACATCGGCGTCGCCTGATGACCCTCGACGAGCATGCCGCATTCGGAATTGATCGAGGGCGAAAAGGGACCGCTCATCCGCTCGGCGCCGCGGGCCCGCAACCAGTCTTCCGCCGCCGCAAGTAAAGCGCGGACGACGTCGATGTCGTCGATGGCGTCAAGCGCGCCAAACTGCGCCGGGCTGGCGCCGACGGGGACCATGCCTTGTAGATTTGCGCGGCGATCCGGCCGACCCATTCGCCATTGCGGCGCGCCAAGAACTTCTGCTCTTCGACCAGCTTGTAATGCGGATTGAGACGATGGGCGAAGAGCGTCCAGCGCTCGACGTCGAGCGGCGGCACAAAGCCGCTCATACCCCGATACAAGAGCCGGGGGAGCTTGCAGAAGGTCGTAAAGCGGGACAGGCCCTCGACCGGCACAATCTCGATCTGCGCCATGGCGTCAGTCCTAAAGATCAGTCGGGAAGAGCGAAAGCGTCATGATGACGCGGCTACGCTCTCCACAGCGGACGCCTTGCGGCTGGTCAACCCCGCCATCGCCTCGGCGACGATCCGCTGGGCCTCTTCGCTGACGGGCGGGATCTTCTTGAGACAGGCGATGACGCCCCGGATTTCCGCCTCGGTGTGATTGGCGGAGAAGAAGAAGCGGAGGCGCGGGCCATCCTTCGGCACGCCGATGCGCACCACCGGCGGGACATAATAGCCCTGCTCCAGCAGATGCTGCGCGGCCCACATCGTCTCGATATCGCTCTCAAACAGAATCGGCACAACGCCGCGGCCGATCGCCGGCCCTGTCGAGAAGCCATTTTCATGCGCCACCTGACGGAACAGCTCAGCGTTGGCGGCGAGCTTGTCGATGCGCCAGGTCTCCTCCTGCATGAGCTTCAAGGCGGTGCGCGCCGCCGTCAGGATCACCGGCGACAGGCCGACGCTGTAGACGAAGCCCGGCAAAGTGAAGCGCAGCCAGTCGATGACGCTTTTTTTGGCGCAGACATAGCCGCCGCAGGTGGCGAGCGATTTCGACAGCGTGCCGACGACGAGATCGATGCGCGCGGCGTCGACGCCCTGATGTTCGGCGAGGCCGCGTCCAGTCTTGCCGAGAACGCCCAGCGAATGGGCTTCGTCCACCAGCAGCCAGACGCCGTAACGGTCACGGATCTCAAGCAGGCGCGGCAGATCGGCGGTGTCGCCGTCCATGCTGTAAACGCCTTCGACGACGATCAGCACATTGCGATAATCTTCGCGCTTGCGCTGAAGCAGATGTTCAAGATGATCGAGATCGTTGTGACGGAACTTGATCACCTCCGCCACCGCGCCATCGGTGCCGGACACAATGCTGTTATGCGCCAGCTCGTCGATGAAAATGGCGTCGCGCTTGCCATTCATCAGCCAGGCGATGGTGGTGACATTGGCGAGATAGCCGGAAACCAGCGTCAGCGCGCTTTCCATGCCGATGAATTCGGCGATTTCCGCTTCGAACTGTTTATGAGTCGACCGTTCGCCGCCGACCAGACGCGACGCCAGGGCGCCAATGCCCAGATCGTCGATCTCGCGCTTGGCCTCGGCCTTGATCCGGGGATGGCCGGCCAGACCAAGGTAATCGTAATTGGCGAAACTGACGAAACCTTTGCCTTCGGCGGCGAGGTCGGCGCGCAGTTTGTCGAGCTGGGCGAAAAACGGATCGTTCAGCTCCAGCAAAGCGCTTCCGGCAAAACGGAAACGACGCGTCGCGAAATCCGAAAGGCTTCTGTGTTTGCTCACGTAGGTCGCAGTCCCTGTCCTGACGGGCGCCATGCGCGCCGTGACAATGCGGGGCGCAAATCACTGCGGCGCCCAAGGATTGAAGGCGTTGCTTATCACCCCCGCCGCGCCGGCGCCAGTCTTGCGGCTCTGGCGTCTCTGGGCCGCTTTCTTTATTGATTCCCTGATGACTCAGACCGTCGCCCGTCCCGAAATGCGCCCCGCCCCGCCGCCGCCGGGAGATTTCGCCGCGCCCCTGCGACTGCAGGTCTCGGGGCTCTGCGTGATGCGGGGCGGACGACGGGTTCTGGAAAATGTTGACTTTCATCTGGCGAGCGGCGCGGCGCTGGTGGTGACCGGGCGGAACGGCGTCGGCAAATCGACCCTGCTGCGCGCTTTGGCCGGCCTGCTGCCGCCTGAGGAAGGAACCATCACGCTGGAAGGCGGTCCGCCGGATGTCGACCTGCCGCGCCAGGCGCATTATCTCGCCCACGCCGATGGCATGAAGGCGGCCCTCAGCGTTTCAGAAAACCTTGATTTCTGGGC
The DNA here is from genome assembly GCA_023253795.1 of Methylocystis sp. Lineage (GTDB taxonomy): Bacteria > Pseudomonadota > Alphaproteobacteria > Rhizobiales > Beijerinckiaceae > Methylocystis. The sequence goes on along the minus strand of JALRFG010000065.1, from coordinate 3,766 downwards.
GTCTTATCTTGGCGGCGGGCAAGACCCGCGCAGTTGGCCGACCGCAGAGGCGTTGGCGGCCGTCGGTCTTTCCCACGCGCTCCATGCGCCCTTTGGCGCCCTCTCCGCCGGCCAGAAACGGCGCGCGGCGCTGGCCCGGCTGCTCGTGGCTTACCGGCCGCTCTGGCTGCTGGACGAGCCGCTGACGGCGCTCGACCGCGCGTCGCGGGAGAAAATCGCCGGCGTGATGCAGGCGCATTGCGCACAGGGCGGCCTGATTGTCGCGGCGACGCACGAGCCGCTCGGGCTGGACGGGGTCATCGAACTGGCGCTGGGGGTGCGGTCATGACCTCTCCGCTTTTCGCCCTGTTTTTGCGCGAGTGGCGAATCGCCCGCCGCATCGGCGGTTCGGGCGCCATGGGCGTGGTGTTCTTCCTGACGCTGGTGGTGATCGTGCCCTTCGCCGTCGGCCCCGACCCGAATCTTCTGGCGCGGATCGGCCCCGCCGTGTTGTGGATCGCCGCCCTGCTGGCGAGCCTGCTCGCCTTCGACCGCCTGTTTCAGGCCGACGCCGAGGATGGCTCGCTCGATTTGCTGCATCTGGGCGACACGCCGCTGGAGCTGGCGGTACTGATCAAATGCGCCGCGCACTGGATGGCGACCGGCCTGCCGCTGATCGTCGCTGCGCCGTTTCTTGGCCTGATGCTGCAACAGGAACGCATGGCGCTTCTCGGCGTCGTCGCAACCTTGCTGGTCGGCACGCCGGCGCTGACCCTGATCGGCGCGATTGGCGCCGCCGCCACGGTGACGGTGCGGCGCGGCGGCCTGCTGATGGCGCTGCTGGTGTTGCCGCTGACCATTCCTGTGCTGATCTTCGGCGTCTCGGCGGCGGAAGCGGCGGCGGGCGGCACGGTGCCCTTCTTCTCGCCTTTCGCTATTCTGTGCGCGATCACGCTTGTCGCTGTCGCGCTATGCCCCTTCGCGGCGGCGGCGGCGCTGCGCCATCTCGGCGAATAGGCTTCGGCGCCGCCAGATCATGAAAAAACATCTTAAAGCCGTGGCCAAACACAAAAGCCCGGCGCTGATTGTTTTTAATCTCTGCTTTTTCGCCTATCTCGCCTGGTGGGTGCGCGACAATATCGATCTGGCGCAACTGCTGCAGGCGCTCGGAGCCATTCCGCCAAAGGCGATTTTAACCGCCATGGCGATCAATCTTTTTTCGCTGACGTTTTATTCGGCCCGGCTCGCGACAATATTGGGCGGCAGGCTCTTCCCCTGCTTCATCATCACCACGACCGGTTTTACGCTCAATAGTCTCCTGCCGTTCAGACTCGGCGAAGGCGCGAAAATTTATATCGGACACACCGTCTTCGATTATCCGATCGGTGCATTGGGCGTTTCGGTCGTCATCGAAAAACTCTACGATCTCGCCGCGATTATTATTCTGGCGCTTATCGTTGTGCTTGGAGCCGGAACCGGCGTCATCGATTTTCGGATGCTGGCGCCGCTATGTCTGATCGGCGCGCTTGGCGCCGTCGGCCTGTATCTGATCCGAATGAACGCGGAAAAAATCGCCCGCCATCTCGAAGACTGGCCGGTTTTGGCGTCTCTGGGCTTCGATGCGCAAAGCGCGCGCGCCGATCTTGCGGCGCTTGATCATCCAATCGGACGCGCGACTGCGTTCACTGCGGCGTTGTGGCTGAGCAATATGTCGCTCGCAACCTACGCCTTCAACGCCTTTCTGCACGGCGCCGGCCCCGACATCTTCGGCGCCATCACGCTGCTGCTGATCATCGCTCTGGCGATCGCCGTGCCCGCCAGTCCGGCGGGCCTCGGCGTCGTCGAAGCGGGGATCACGACCTATCTCGTCGCCGTTCTTGGCGCGAACAAGGAAGAAGCTCTATCGGCGGCACTGGCTTATCATTTCGTTATCACAACGCCGCACAGCTGCATCGCGCTCGCATTTCTCTGTCGCGAGTTTTTGCGCCGGCTTGCATCAGAAACGGCGGATTGATCCCCGATCACCAGTCCCGGTGCGAACCATGAAAACGCGGGCCAGAGTTGCGCACATAGCCTTGGCTATGATTCGAGCCGGAATGTCTGGCGGCTCCGGGATACATATTATCCCAGCGCTGAACATGGCGGTGATTTTCGGTATGGCGCCCGCCGGAGTGCTGGAAAGATTCTACTTTCGCATGCGTGTTTTTCGCGTATGCGCCTGTGACGCCGAGCGCCAGCGCCGTGAGGATAAAGGTAGTGCGCAGGATCATGATCGTCTCCCTGAATTATCGAAATCGCATTAAACAGATATTGTCGTTTTGATCATCCATCCGCGACGCGGCATGCATCATCATCGGCAAAGTTTTTACCTCTTGGCCTGGACACATCATGGCCAGACCGACGGCCGAGTCAATCGGCCGCCGACGCAGGCTGGTCGGCATGCTCATCACATCAGCGACAGCTTATGCCCGGCCCTCTTCATACGATGCGCTTGCATTCATTGTAGGAAACAGACACCATGCCTCTTGCGACGGGGTCGCGTTAAACTGATGCAAAGAATTTGAACAACCCTGCGAGAGCGTCACCGCAATGAACAAATATCCCTTGCGTCTTTTCCTGATGCTGTTCCTCGGTCTCGCCGGCCCGGCTGCGGAAGCCTGCACGCGCATTGTCTATGAGACCGGCGACGCCGCCTATATCGTCGGACGAACGATGGATTGGACAGAAGACCCGGGAACTGATCTGTGGGCGTTTCCGCGTGGCATGAAACGCAATGGCTGGGCTGGTTCCGGCGCAGTCACATGGACATCCAAATACGGATCTGTCGTCAGCTCATTCTATAATCTCGCGACCGTAGACGGCGTCAATGACGCTGGGCTGGCGGCGAATGTGCTTTATCTTGTCGAGGCCGATTACGGCGATCCTGCAACATCCAGAAAAGCGAAGCTGTCGATCGGCGCGCTCGCGCAATATGCGCTGGATAATTACGCAACTGTCGCTGAAGCGGTCAAAGCTCTCCAACGCGAGCCCTTTATTCTTGTAGCGCCCGACCTGCCGGGCGGCAGAAAGGCGGCGGGGCATCTCTCGCTCTCCGACGCCTCGGGAGACAGCGCGATATTCGAATGGATCAGTGGAAAGCTGGTCATTCACCATGGCGGCCAATATCGGGTGATGACAAATTCCCCCAGCTACGATCAGCAACTGGCCATCGACACCTATTGGAAAACGGTCGGCGGCGTGGAGTTTCTGCCCGGCACGGCGCGCGCATCGGACCGCTTCGCCAGAATGAGCTGGAATCTGGCGGCGGCGCCAAAAGAAAAAGACCCGAAGCTCGCCACTGCGACAGTGTTTTCGCTCATGCGTGCGATCTCCGTTCCGCTTGGCATCGCCGACCCGAAGCAACCCAATATCGCCTCGACCATCTGGCGCACGGTCTCCGATACGCGAGCCAAACGCTATTACTTCGAGTCCTCTTACACGCCGTCGATCTTCTGGGTCGATCTGGACAAGCTCAATCTCAAAGCGGGCGGCGTTCCCGTCAAACTCGATCTGAAGGATCGTCCCATTTTCATGGGCGAGGTTTCCGATAAATTTGCGCCGGCAGAGCCCTTCAAATTTATCGGTCAATGAGCCTGCTGTCTTCGGCCGGTTCGACCAGCCGGAAAACGGCTGGAGCCATCTCCTATGAAAACAAAACGTGCTAAATTATAAGGGGCTGGCCTAGATAAGGTCACATAATTTCGAGTTTAGCCCACGCGAGAAGCGTTTTATAGAGCTGCGCCGTCGG
>JALRFG010000064.1 GCA_023253795.1 Methylocystis sp. | reverse complement strand
ATCATCAAATCATTCATGCTGTAGCTGAACACGCTCACCACCAGCCCGCCGATTGCAAGCCACAGCGGCTTCTGGCTGCGTTCCTGATTGCGTAGCGACTGCTTGTCGCGATCCTGCGCCATGGCTTTGGTCCTTTCCCGGAAGACATACAGACCGCACATCGGGCGGCGAGAGCGTTTCTCAACCTTGTTGAGCGCTCCTCAAAGCTCTTTTTACAGCCGCGTAACGGGCTGCGCACGGCCGCCAGCGCATCAGCGCCATCGGCGAGAGGAAACGGCTGGACGCAAAACGATAAAGCATTGTTTTAAAATGATTTATTTCCCACTGCCATCCCGTCGCCGCGGCGCGAGGCGGCGCGGGTAGGGTTCTGGCGGCGGGAAGGGTTCGGTCGGTCTCGTCCCGGTTCGGAAAGCGGGACGCGCAATGCATGCCCAACGCTGGCGTCCGATTCGTCGTTTTTGAGGCCAAAAAAATCGTTTAAGGAAGAGCGGGCAGATCGATTCACACGTGAACGGGGGCGCAAGATGTCCGAACCGGCTCTTCCGGACACTGATGATTTGCTGGCCTATGCGACCGATATCGTCTCGGCCTATGTCTCGAACAATATGATCCCGGCCACAGAGCTCCCGGCGCTGTTGCAGACCGTCTACGCGGCTTTGGGACGCCTTGCCGCCGGTGAAGCGGTGAGCGTTTCCGGCGCGTCGCGCGCACCGGCCGTATCGGTGCGTAAATCGGTGACGCCCGATTTCATCATCTGTCTGGAAGACGGCAAGAAATTCAAATCGTTGAAACGTCATCTGCGTGCGGCCTATGGCCTGTCGCCGGAAGATTATCGCGCGAGATGGAATCTGGCGCCGGATTATCCGATGGTTGCGCCCAATTACGCGAAGACCCGCTCGACGTTGGCGGTGAAGATGAAACTTGGCCAGAAGGCTGCGAGCGATCGCCCGCGACGTGCGCGCAAGGCGTCCTGAAGGGGCGCGGGGCGTCGAGGGCGGAGAGACAGGCGGATGACAATCATCAGTTGCATTGAGGATTTGCGTAGGCTCGCCAAACGGCGCGTGCCGAAAATGTTTTACGATTACGCCGATGCCGGCTCATGGAGCGAGAGCACCTATCGGGCGAATGAGGCCGATCTGGCCAACATTCGCTTTCGCCAACGCGTCTGCGTCAATATAGAAACACGCAATCTCGCGACGCAACTGGTCGGGCAAGATGTCGCCATGCCTGTCGCTTTGGGGCCTGTCGGCATGTGCGGGATGCAACATGCCGATGGCGAAATTCTTGCGGCCCGCGCTGCGCAAGCTTTTGGTGTTCCGTTTTGCCTGTCAACGATGAGCATCTGTTCGATTGAGGATGTCGCGGCGCATACAGACAAGCCTTTCTGGTTTCAGCTTTATGTGATGCGCGATCGCGCCTTCGTCGCCCGGTTGATCGAACGCGCGCAGGCGGCGCATTGTTCGGCGCTTGTCGTGACGCTTGATCTTCAGATCCTTGGCGATCGTTACAAGGATGCGCGCAACGGGCTTTCAGCGCCGCCGAAACCCACGCCGCGCGCAATGCTCGATTTGCTGACGAAGCCGCGCTGGTCGCTGGCGATGTTGCAAACGCCGCGTCGGCAGTTTGGCAATATCGTTGGTCATGTCGAAGGCGTTTCTGACATGCGCTCATTATCGGCGTGGACCAGTAGCCAGTTTGACCCGACCATGACCTGGGAGGATATCGTCTGGATTCGCCGGCTCTGGAAGGGGCCGTTGATCCTCAAGGGCGTGATGGAAACGGAGGACGCACAGCGCGCCGTCGATGTCGGCGCCGACGCCATTGTCGTCTCCAATCATGGCGGCCGCCAGCTCGATGGCGCGCCTTCATCGATCACGATGCTGCCACGCATCGCCGACGCCGTTGGCGACAGGGTCGAGGTTTTGTTTGATAGCGGCGTGCGCAGCGGTCAGGACGTTTTGCGCGCGGTGGCGCTGGGCGCGCGCGGCGTGCTTATGGGGCGGGCCTATGTTTATGGCCTTGGCGCGATGGGCGAGGCCGGTGTGACGCGGTGCCTCGAACTGATCAATCAGGAACTCAGTCTGACGATGGGATTTTGCGGCTGCACCGATATTCATGATGTCGGGCGCGATATTCTTTTCGACGCGGAGCGGGGATAATCGCGGTTTTAGCGCTTTAGCGCCACTTTCTGGACATAGTTGCACCCGCGGCTGTGCAGGACTCGCCACATCGCTCTATGCTTTAGTCCGTTTGTCTCAGGTCCGCATATCCGATGGAGGCGGCGATGAAGTCGAAACGGTTTTCTCTCTCTGTGGCGCTGCTGGTGGCCGGCGGAAGCTCGGCCTATGCGGGCGGCTATGCGTTGCGCGTCAGTCCCGGCGTGGATGTTGCGCCCAGAATCCCCGTCACCGTCGGGGTTGTGCGACCAACCTATGAAGGCGTGCATCGCAATCAGGCTTTGGCGAGCGCGCAATCGGGCACCAGCACGCCGTGGGGCCCTTTCGCCAGCCCCTTTGTGGGACCGTCCGAGAGCAAATGACCCGCACGGCTATGAGCTTGACGCGCTGATTTAATCCAGCGCGTCGTCGAGCCACAGACGTGCGATGACGATCATAATGCCGGCCAGCATCGCCAGCAGGCCGACAAGCGCGAAGAAAGACGCAGGCGAGAGGCTTGACCATAAGGCGCCGATCCAACCGGAAAGCAGATTGCCGACGAAGATCGTCAGAAACCATATGCCCATGCTCAGTCCGCGCGTGTTTCTCGGCGCCACATAAGACGCCAGCGAAAGCAGAATCGGCGAGAACATTAATTCCGACATGGTGATGATCGCGAAATAGAGCAGCAGCCACAGCGGGCTGATGCGTGCGGCGTCGCTTGTCCATGCGGCGAACGTCATCACAAAATAGCTCAGGGCGACGCCAAAACAGCCCATCGCCAGTTTGATGATGGTCGCCGGTTCGCGCCCATCCTGCGCCATGCGGCTCCACAAAGCGACAAGCGGCGGCGTGAACAGAAAAATCATCAGCGGATTCAGCGCCTGAAACCAGGTTGTCGGAATTTCCAGATGGCGGCCGAAGACTGAAAGGTCGCGATTGGTGAAATGTTCCGCCCAGAGCGCGATGGTGTTGCCTTGCTGCTCAAACGCCGCCCAGAACAACACGGATGGCGCGAACAGCAGAATCAGCCACAGGCGGCCGTGTTCCGTATGCGCTTCATCAACGATGGTCGTTCGATCATCCTGAATGCGCGCGCGCGTTTCCGGCAAGTCGCCGGCGCCCCAAAGATAAATCGCCAGACCGATCGTCATGCCAACGCCGGCGCAGGCGAAACCGTAATGCCAGCCCATACGTTCGCCCAGCGTTCCGGCGATGAGCGGCGCAAGACAGGCGCCAATATTAATGCCGACATAGAAGATCGAATAGGCGCGATCGCGGCGTCGATCATGCGTGTCGTAAAGTTCGCCAACCTGAGTGGAGATATTCGGTTTAAAGGCGCCAACGCCCAAGATCAGCAGCAGCAGGGCCGGCAGGAAATAATGCTCCAGCGCCATCAGGAAATGGCCGAGGATCATGAACATGGCGCCAAGGACGATGGTCGTTGTCCGCCCGAGCCATCGATCAGCGATAAAGCCGCCGAGAATTGGCGTCAGATACACAAGGCTGGTGTAGAGACCGTAGATTTGCGAGGCGAGCGGCTGGACATCCAGCGGACCGGATAAGCGTTCAAGAATGGCTTTCAGTTCCGCAAGGCCGAAGGCGGCGTCGATGCGTTCCGGCCGCAGCAGATAATCGACCATGTAGAGAACAAGCAGCGCGCGCATGCCATAATAGGAAAAGCGCTCCCACATCTCGGTTGAAAACAATACGGCCAATCCTCTCGGATGGCCGAAAAGCTGCGGGGTTTCTCTTTGTGAATAATTCATATGGAAGGGTCTGGGCGTCGGAGCCGGCGATGTCGGTCTATTGGTGACAGACCGTATCGTAGAGCTTCAGATAAAATTCCGGCACGTTCGACCATTTTTCCTTTTCGCCATAGGCGCTTTTAACGGCGCCGGCGGCGGCGCGGCCTTCGAACCATTTGCCGCCAAGACCTTTGTATTTGTTGTTCTCGCAATCAAATGAAACTTTCTCGATCTCGGAGAGTCCATTGGTTCTTTTGCCGAAATTTTCCCATTTACTTGATGTGGGGTCGTAATCGGTCAGCACATCGAGAACGACAATGTCGTTTTCTTCGGTTTTCTTCGACACCGGATTGTAGAAAATTTTGGATAATTCGTCGGCCCATACGAACACCCAACCGGCGCCTGCCGCTTTGGTGCTTGTCTGGTACAGCGTCAGGCTGTTCTCATCGAACAGCGGCGCATCGAATCCATATTCGACGAAGAGAAATTTGGTAGGGTCTTCCGAGGGGTGGTATTCGAAATAGCTCAAGCCCTGAGCTTTGCCATAGCGCCCGCAACCGAAATCGCGCGGCTCCTTTTTCAGCTCTTCGAGAATTTTTTTCTCGTAATCGCCGGTAGGGGCGATTTCGAGGACGATCTTGTCCTTGTTGCTGACCGGGCTTTTCTCCATCGGCTGCACCGTGCAACTGGCGCTGGCGTCTGACGGCAGTTGTTTGATGAAGAAATCGCGCAGGGCGTCTTCAATGGGCTGGTCCGCCGCCTTGCGAAACACCTTGATCTGCCGGGGGCCGTTGAAGGTTGCGTCATCCGATGGCCGGTGCGCCTCGATCCAGTCGCCGTTGCTGGAAAAAACATAGCGCATGTTTTCTGCGGCGCATTCCTGCACGAACATGCGCAAGCCAAGCGACGGGCTGTCGAAGGGGCGCCATTGGCATCCCTTTTCGGCCTGACGGGAGGGCGTCGGCGTCGGCAGCGGGGCCGGTTCGGCCAAAGCGGCGCCGGCTGTCAGCAAGAGCGTCCAGAGCGCAAGGCCTGCACGCAAATTATGTCGACGCATCATATTCTCGGCCCCCTGTCGCGCAGGCAGTTTTATACCGGTTTGGCCATGGGTCATAGCCTGCCCGCCATCTCTTTCGACAGCGGTATGGGAGGCTGTTAGGGCCGATTTCATGAACGGGAGATGAGCGCAACCTCCAGCGCCCGGCCATTATGCCCGGTGACGCGCGCATCGATCATGCGTCCGGCGGCGATATCGGGCGTCAAGGCGAGGGTGAAATCGCTGGCCCGTGCGGTTCCGCCCTTTTCTGTCAGCAGGCGGAGCGTGTCGCCGACGCGTCCGTCGAGATGGCGCGCCAGCGCCGCGTCGCCCAGAGCGCGCAGTCGCGCGCCGCGTTCCTTCACGGTTTCGCGGGCGACTTGCGGCATGCGGGCGGCCGGCGTGCCGGGCCGTGGCGAAAAGGGAAACGCATGCACATAGGTCACGCCGCAGTCTTCAATCAGCGCGCAGCTTTGCTGAAACATCTCCTCCGTTTCGGTCGGGAAGCCGACGATCATGTCGGCGCCAAACACGATGTCCGGGCGCACCTCGCGCAGCTTGGCGCAGAAGCGGATGGCGTCAGCGCGCAGATGCCGACGTTTCATCCGTTTCAGGATCAGATCGTCGCCGGCTTGCAGCGAGAGATGCAGATGCGGGCAGAGACGCTCTTCTTCTGCGAAAGCGGCGATAAGATCGCTGTCGGCTTCGATGCAATCGATGGAGGAGAGCCGCAGGCGCGGAAGCTCCGGCAATTCGCGCAGCAACAGCCGCACCAACGCCCCGAGCGTTGCGTCGTCGAAAGCATAGCTTGTCAGATCGACGCCGGTGAGCACGATTTCCTGCTTGCCGGCGGCGAGCAGCGTTTGCGCCTGCGCCAGAACATCCTGCGGCGCGGCCGAGCGTGCGGCGCCGCGGCCGAGCGGGATGATGCAGAAGGTGCAGTCGTGATCGCAGCCGTTCTGCACGGCGAGGAAGCCGCGTGTGCCTTCGGTCGCGATGCGGGCGCGCGCCGAGGGTTGTTCGGTTAAAACCCGGCTCACCCCGTCGAGCGATGAGAAGGCGTTGGGATCAATACGCGCCGCGCAGCCCGCTACAACGATTTCAGCTTGTGGCCGCTCCCGGCGTAGCCGGCGGATCGTCTGGCGCGCCTGTCGCGTCGCTTCCGCCGTCACCGCGCAGGTGTTGATGATGACGGTCTCGCCATCGCCCCGATGATCGCGCGCCAGCTCTTCGGAATCGACGCTGTTGAGCCGGCAGCCGAAGGTCATAACCTCGACGTTCGGCGCGGTGGCGCTCATGCGTCGGCGCTCGCAAACATTGCGCTGGCGAGCCGTGTCTCAAATTCGAATTCGGCGGGGCCGGTCATCATCACATGATCGTCGTCGCGCCAGTCGATGGTCAATTCGCCGCCCGGCAGCCGCAGGCGGGCGCGTCGTCCGGTCAAACCGGCGCGCGCGCTTGCGACAAGAGTGGCGCAGGCGGCGGTGCCGCAGGCCAGCGTGGCGCCTGTGCCGCGCTCCCAGACGCGCAGAAGAACATCGTCTGGCGCGAGAATCTGGGCGAAGGAGACATTGACCCGTTGCGGAAAGAGCGGGTGGATTTCAATCGCGCGTCCCAGCGTATCGAGATCAATTTTTGCGGCGTCGGACACAAAAAATACGGCGTGCGGATTGCCCATATTCACGGCGCTGAACTGCGCCGGCGCGCCCGGAACCGGCGGATCGAGCGCGACGGCGGCGGTGTCGGTCGCATGGGCGAGCGGGATGTCGCGCCAGTCGAGCCGCGGGGCGCCCATGTCGACGGTGAAAAGCGCGTCGGTCTCGCGACGGGTTTCAATCCGGCCGGCGTCAGTTTCGAGCCGCAGACTGGTCTTGCCTTCGCGCGCCAGCGCCCAGGCGACGCAACGCGTGCCATTGCCGCAGGCGCCGGAAAGCGAGCCGTCGATATTGTAAATGCGCATAAAGGCGTCATCCCCCGCCGTGCGAGGATCGTGCAGGGCCATCAGCTGATCAAAACGCAGACCAGGCTGGGCGGCGATGGCGCGGGCTTCCGCCGGGCTGAGTTCATGGTCAAGACCGCGCAGGTCGAGGACCAGAATTTCATTGCCGGCGCCATTCATGCGCAGGATCGGACGATTATCGAGCGGATGGGTCATGGGGTCGAGCTTCGGGATTGTTGCCGGTTCACCGCGTCGTATATAAAGAAAGAGAAAAACAGGCGCCATGCCGGGCGCAATTCTTCGGACGGCCGCCGGCTGCGCCCGAATATTCCCGGCCCCGCGCGGGACTTCTGGGAAATCGGGATATGGACGAGCAACCGGGTCTGATCGACAGCCTGAGGCGTTATTGGCTCGTATTGGCGATTTTCGTCGTCATCGGCGCGACGGCGGCTGTCGTCATGATGCGCAAGGTGCCGTCGACGCCGGATGCAAAGGCGGTGAACCCGCCGGTCGAGGCCGCCGCGCCGCCCAGCAAGGGCGAGACTGGCGGGGAGCCTGCCGCCGCCGGCAAATCCACCGAGACCAAGAGCGCCGAAGATAAAGCCGTTTCGCCCCCCGCCGCCCAGTCCGAAAATCCGGCGGCCAGCGTGATGAGTCAGGCTGTCGTCGTCGAGGCGCGCCCGGCCATTGTCTTCAAGGGAGAAGGCAAGTGGGACGAGGCCGAAAAACTCATCCCCGAGGCGCTGGCGAAGCTGAAAGCCGCCGCCGCCAAAGCGGGGCTACCGGTGAATGGTCGGCCGGTGACGGTCTTCACCAAGACCGATGACACTGGTTTCAGTTTCGAGGCCATGCTGCCGCTGGCGGCGGCGCCCGAGGGTAAGGGGAAACTCGCCGATGGCGTCGAGGTTGGCGCTTCGCCATCCGGCAAGGCGCTCAAATTCCAGCATCGCGGCTCTTACGACGAGATCGAGGCGACCTATGAAGCCATCGCCGCCTATCTCGACGAGAAGGGGCTCGACACCAAAGATCTCATCGTCGAAGAATATTTGAGCGACTTCAAAGGCGACGACGCCACGGTCGATGTCGATATCTATGTGTTCCTGAAATAAGACGCGCCGGGCGGGGATGATTTGTTGGTCGAGGCGCGTTCGCCAAAGACCGACAATGCCATGCACGCATCTTTTGGATCTGCAATAGAAACATCAAACGCACTTGAATAGCGCGCCTCTCCATTCATCGCGTTTTCTTGCAATCATTTTGCGTTACGTTCTGGGAAGATCTTCGATGAATCTTGCCCAGTCATTATTCGGCGCGCTACCGAAATTCAGGATGTAAGCGCTATCAAAATCCCTGCCATGTTCGAGATCGCGTAACAGGCGCTGGAAGGCTTCAGGCTTTTGCGCGCGCAGCCAGGCGATGAACAGCGCCACCTGACGAAAGGCGAGGCGCTGGCGAAATGTCCATAAATCGCAGGACGCAGCACAATCGGGCTCTCGTTCAAAACGAATGGCGGCGAAATCCGTCCATGCGCCGTCGTCGAGAATGACGCGTACGCCTGTGCGCAGCGCTCGGCGTGCGTCATCGTCGCTTACGCCTTCGGCGCCACCGCCCTCGGATGCTGCGACGGCAAGTCCTTCGGTGAACCATGGCGGCGGACGCGACGCCTTGCGTGGTCGCCAGCCAAAGAAATGAACATGCGAGAGTTCATGCGTCAGCACGCTGGCGAGACGTTCGCGTTCATTGTCGCAGAGCGTCGGCGAGAGCAAAGCGCGGCCGGCGCGGGTGACGCCGGCGATTCCCGCATCGCCAAGGCCATTGGCGCGCGCGTAGATCGGATAGGAAGCGTAGACGCCGATCAGAGTCGGTTTGGCGAAGGGTCGGCCATGCACGGCTTCGATCTGCTTCATCGCCATTGGCAGAAGGCCCGCGATCCGCTCGGCGCAGGCGTATGCGGCGGGTTCATGATGAATGCGCGGATCGCTTTGCAAAGCCGGCAAATTTGCCGGATCGTTCCACTCGGCGACAATCGCGGCGCGCAGCGCCGGCCGGGCGATAAGCGCCAGAGCGATCGCCGTTACAAAAGCAAGCGTGAGTGTCGCGATAAAGCGCAGCATCGGAAAAGCCCGGCGTCCCGTATGTTGCGCCGACGCCGGGCGATTGTCACGCCGCTTTGGCTGTTTCCATCAACTCGACAAAGCGGCGGAACAGATAATGGCTGTCCTGCGGGCCAGGCGAGGCTTCCGGATGGTGCTGCACGGAGAAAGCCGGACGGTCGGTGAGCGCTATGCCGCAATTGGTGCCGTCGAACAGCGAGCGATGCGTCTCGACCGCATTTGCCGGCAAGCTGTCGCGATCAACCGCGAAACCGTGGTTCATCGACACGATCTCGACTTTGCCGGTGGTGAAATCCTTCACCGGATGATTGGCGCCATGATGGCCTTGCGGCATTTTCTTCGTTTTCGCGCCAACCGCGAGCGCCATCATCTGATGGCCCAGACAAATGCCGAAGGTCGGCACTTTCTGCGCGAGCAAATCGCGGATGACGGGCGCGGCGTAT
>JALRFG010000063.1 GCA_023253795.1 Methylocystis sp. | reverse complement strand
CCATGCCCTGACGCGCCAGCGCCGGACGGAGCAGATCATGGTCGCCGACCGAGGCGCCGCCGAGCGTCACCAGCACATCGGCCTTCGCCTCGCGGGCGAGCTGGATGCCGCGTTCGAGATCTTCGAGCGTGTCGCGGAACAGGCCAAGGTCGATCACCTCGGCGCCGGCGTCGCGGGCGATGGCGGCGACGGCGAAACCGTTGCAGGCGACAATCTGGGTCGGACCGGGTTCGGTTCCGGGCGGAACCAGCTCATCGCCCGAGGCGAGCAGGGCGACGCGCGGCCGACGCGCCACCGGCAGGCGCGCATGATTAAGGGCGGCGGCGAGCGCCAGTTCGGCGGCGGCGAGGCGCGTTCCGGCCTGCAGCGCCGGCGCGCCGGCGTGGAAATCGAGGCCGGCGGCGCGGATATTCTCGCCGCTCAGCACGGTTTCATTGGCGTGAATGGTGTGGCCGTCGACGGTGGCGTTCTCCTGCAGAAGAACGGCGTCGGCGCCTTCCGGGACTGGCGCGCCGGTAAAAATGCGCACGACTTCACCGGGCTTTAGAGTTCCGGCGTATCCATGGCCGGCGGCGCTTTCGCCAACCAGCCGAAAACCATTGTCGGCCGGAAAATCGCCGGTGCGCAGGGCGTAGCCGTCCATCGCCGAGACGGCGACCGGCGGCTGGGTGCGGGTGGCGATCAGATGGCGCGTCAGCGTGCGACCCTGCGCCGCCGCCAGATCGACGGTCTCCTCGCCAAGCAGGCTGGCGTCGGCCAGAACGCGCGACAGCGCGTCATCAACGGGCAGCAGTTTTTGATCAGCCATTTTCATCCTGCTTTCTTCGCGCCGTCAGTCGCGGCGCCAGACGCCGGATTTGCCGCCTTCCTTGGCGACAAGTTCGACGCCCTCGATCCGCATGCCGCGATCGACGGCTTTCAGCATGTCGTAAATTGTCAGACAGGCGACCGAGACGGCAGTCAGCGCCTCCATCTCCACGCCGGTCTTGCCGGTGACGCCGGTTTCAGCGGTGACGATCACGCCCGGCAGACTGTCGTCCGGCGTGATGTCGACGCTCACGCTGGACAGTGGCAGCGGATGACATAGCGGGATCAGATCGCTGGTTTTTTTTGCGGCCATAATGCCGGCAAGCCGGGCGACGCCAAAGACGTCGCCTTTTTTGGCTTCACCGGCGATCGCCAGCGCCAGCGTTTCTGGCGCCATCACGATCCGTCCGCGCGCGCGCGCCAGACGCTTTGTGTCGGCCTTGTCCGAGACATCGACCATATGCGCCTCGCCGGCGGCGGTGATATGCGAGAGTGACGTCATGATTAACAGTTGTGCGCCTTTGCGTCGGCCAAGGCAAGACCGCAACAAAATGCCTATCATTAAGGCGCCTTAATGCGCGCCATCGCAGCGATTTATTGCATGATGTATTGAATATGTTGACAGCTGCATCATCTGCTCATTAGCCTGCCATTACTTCGGCTTTTGAATTTTACGCCGCTATGTGCAGACACGTGAATTACAGAAACAAATAAGGGGTTGGAAAATGTTCAGCAAAAAAATACTGAAATATGCAGTGGTATGCGCCAGCGCATTTGCGGCGATGGGTGTTACGTCGTCGATCGCTGTGGCTTCACAGCATGGCCATCATCACAACGGCTGCTTCGTCACCACCAGCCCGCAAAATCATGCGCGCGGCGTTCGTCACTGGAAGAGCCCCTGTCCGCATCGCGAGCTCAAGCACATGAATCCCTATCATGCGCCGCATCACAAGATGCGTTACAATCCGGAAACGGGTAAGCATCATCGTCACGACTGACGGATGTCAGTCGTTTCATCGTGTGAATTAAAAAATGGCGGCTCTTGATGAAAGAGCCGCCATTTTTGTTGTTTTCAGAATGTGATTATTTGCGTCCAGCATCAGCGGCTGCGCCTGCTCCATGCTTTCCGGATCATAGGCGCACACCTGCGCGCCTGAAGAAGTTTAACTGTCTCGTGACGACGCTTTAATGGACAGGCCTCAGGCGCCGACGCCAAAGGCGGCGATGGCCGCCATATTGACGATATCGGCGTCGGTTGCGCCGAGTTGAACGATCTGGACGGGTTTATCCAGTCCCACGATCAATGGCCCGAGCACGGTCGCGCCGCCCAGCTCCTGAAGCATTTTCGTCGAGATCGCCGCCGAATGCAGCGCCGGCATCACCAGGACATTGGCGACATCGGTCAAGCGGGAGAAAGGATAGGTGGCCATTCGCTCGCGATTGAGCGCAATATCCGCGCCCATCTCTCCCTCATACTCGAAATCGACGCGCCGACTATCGAGAAGCCGCACGGCTTCCTGCACGCGCGCCGTGCGCTCGCCCGGCGGATAGCCGAAGGTCGAGAAGGCGAGAAGAGCGACGCGGGGGACGAGGCCCAGCCGGCGCGCAACGCCCGCCGCTTCAACGGCGATGTCGGCGAGTTCGTCCGCCTCCGGCAGTTCGGTGATCGCCGTGTCGGCGACGAGAACCACATTGCCTCTCGCCAGAACGAGCGACGCGCCGATCATTCGATGTCCCGGTCGTGGATCGATGACGCGACGCACTTCCGACAAAGCGAGCGAAAAATTGCGGGTGACGCCGGTGACCATGGCGTCGGCGTCGCCGCGCGCGATCATGGCGGCGGCGAAATGATTGCGGTCGTGATTGATCAGACGCTGGCAGTCGCGCAGCAGGAAGCCTTTGCGTTGCAGACGACGATAGAGAAATTGCGCGTAATCGGCGTTTTTCTGCGAGAGTTTGGCGTTGTGAATCTCCACGCCTTTCGGCAAATCGACGCCAACGCTGGCGGCGGTGGCGCGCACGCGATCCTCGCGGCCGACAAGCACGGCCGTTCCCAGACCTTCGTTGACGAAACTCACGGCGGCGCGCAGCACCTGCTCTTCTTCGCCTTCCGCAAAGACGACGCGTTTGGGATGCCGCCGCACGCGTTCGTAAATCGTCTGCATCAGGCCGGCGACGGGATCGCGCCGCGCCGTCAGTTCGGCGCGATAGCCTTTCATGTCGACGATCGGACGCCGCGCGACGCCGGACTCCATCGCCGCGCGCGCGACGGCTAGCGGCACAACCGAAATCAGGCGCGGATCGAAGGGCGCCGGGATCAGATAGTCGCGACCGAATTTAGGACGCGCGCCGCGATAGGCGTTGGCGACTTCATCCGGCACATCTTCGCGCGCCAGTTCCGCCAGCGCTTTCGCAGCGGCGATTTTCATCTCCATGTTGATGGTTTTGGCGCGCACATCGAGCGCACCGCGGAAGATATAGGGAAAGCCCAGAACATTGTTGATCTGGTTTGGATAGTCGGAGCGACCGGTGGCGACGATGGCGTCGGGACGCATCGCATGCGCTTCTTCCGGCGTGATTTCCGGGTCCGGATTGGCCATGGCGAAGATGATCGGATTGGGAGCCATTGAGGCCAGCATTTGCGGCGTCAGCGCGCCCTTCACCGAGAGGCCGTAGAAAATATCGGCGCCTTCCAGCGCCTCCGCCAGCGTGCGCGCCTTCGTCTCCACGGCGTGCGCGCTCTTCCACTGGTTCATCCCCTCAGTGCGGCCATGATAGATCACGCCCTTGGTGTCGCAGAGCGTGACGTTGCGCGGATCGAAGCCGAGCGCCTTGGCGAGATCGAGACAGGCGATGCCGGCGGCGCCGGCGCCGTTGCAGACGAGCTTTGCTGTTTTGATGTCGCGGCCCGTCAGCGCCAGCGCATTGATCAGGCCGGCGGCGGAGATGATCGCTGTGCCATGCTGATCGTCATGAAAGACCGGGATGTCCATCATCTCGCGCAGCCGTTCTTCAATCACGAAGCATTCCGGCGCCTTGATGTCCTCGAGATTGATGCCGCCGAAGGAGGGGCCGAGATAACGGACGGCGGTGATAAATTCTTCGATGTCTTTGGTGTCGACTTCGAGATCGATTGAATCGACGTCGGCGAAACGTTTGAACAGCGCCGCCTTGCCTTCCATCACCGGCTTTGAGGCGAGCGCGCCGAGGTCGCCCAGCCCCAGGATGGCGGTGCCGTTGCTGATCACCGCGACCATATTGCCGCGCGCCGTATAGTCGTAGGCGAGCGACGGATCCTTGGCGATGGCCAGCACTGGCGCGGCGACGCCGGGCGAATAGGCGAGGGAGAGGTCGCGCTGGGTCGCCATCGGCTTGGTGGCGACCACTTCGAGCTTGCCGGGGCGTCCCCGCGAATGGAAGAGCAGCGCCTCGCGGTCGGAGATCAGCGGCCGGCCCGCCGGGGCTTCGTCGTGTTTCGCCATGGATGCGCCACCTCATTATGTTGCGGCGCAGCATAAACGGGTTGAGGAAAATTCTCAAAGGGCGGCTTACCGACCGGAGAGGGGCAATTTTCTGTGCGCCGCCGGCGATTTTCGTTCTGCGCCGCGTCCCTCCGGGCCTTCTGGCCGCTAAGATGGACGGATGACGACATCCGCCGCCCCTGACACGGATTCTCCGCTCGCCGCCGCGCGCGCTACGCCGATGATGGCGCAATATATCGAGATCAAGGCGGCCAATCCGGATTGCCTGCTGTTTTACCGGATGGGCGATTTCTACGAGCTGTTTTTCGACGACGCCCAGACGGCCGCGCGCGCGCTGGGCATCATGCTGACCAAACGGGGCAAGCATCAGGGCGCCGATATTCCGATGTGCGGCGTGCCGGTGGAGCGCGCCAATGATTATCTCCAGAAGCTGATCGCACTGGGCCATCGCGTCGCCGTCTGCGAACAGATGGAGGACCCGGCCGAGGCGAAGAAACGCGGCGCCAAATCGGTTGTCCGCCGCGACGTGGTGCGGCTGGTGACGCCCGGCACCATCACCGAAGAAGCGTTGCTCGATCCCGCCCGCGCCAACGCCTTCGCCGCCGTGGCGCGCAGCCGCGCGCCGGATGGCGGCTGGCGCTACGGGCTCGCCAGCGTCGATATCTCCACCGGCGCATTTACCGTCGCGGAATGCGGCGAGGCGGAACTGGCCGCCGAACTGACGCGGCTCGAGCCGCGCGAGATCGTCGCCAGTGAGGCGCTGTGCCGTGACGCCCGGATCGGTCCGCTGCTGGCGGGCGCCGGCGCGCCGGTTGCGCCGCTGGGACGCGAGATCGGCGATGGCGCCGACGCTGCGCGACGGCTTCAGGATTTTTACGGCGTCGCCACGCTGGAAGGTTTCGGTGCGTTGAGCCCGGCGGCGCTCGCCGCCGCCGCCACCGCCATTCATTATGTCGAGCGCACCCAGAAGGGACAGAAGCCGGCGTTGTCGCGCCCGCTCCGTCAGAGCGATGGCGCGGCGCTGGAAATCGATTCCGCGACGCGCGCCAATCTTGAGCTCACCCGCACATTGTCAGGCGCGCGCGAAGGGTCGCTTTTGTCGGTCGTCGATTTGACGGTGACGCCCGCTGGCGCACGCCTGATCGCCGAACGTCTGGCGGCGCCGCTGACCGATCCGGTGGCGATCAATGCGCGTCTCGACGCCGTAGAGTTTTTTCTCAACGACGCGTCACGTCGCGCGGCGCTACGTACAAAGCTGTCACGCGCGCCCGATCTCGCGCGCGCCGTCTCGCGTCTGTCGCTGCAACGCGGCGGTCCACGTGATCTGGCGAGCGTTGGTCTGGCGCTGACGGCGGCGCAAGACATCGCTGCGCTGTTTGATGAGGTGCGTCCGCCTGCCATCATCGCGGATGATCTTGTTTTGTTGCGTGGCGCCGACATCGCGCTGGCGCATGACATTACCGACGCTCTGAAAGAGAGCGCGCCGCTCGATAAACGCGCCGGCGATTTTATCCGCGCCGGTCGCGATGCGGAGTTGGACGAAGCGCGCGCCTTGCGCGACGAAAGCCGCACAGTGATCGCCGCGCTGCAAACGCGTTATGCGGAAGAGACCGGCGCCAAGCTTAAAATCAAGCACAATAATTTTCTTGGCTATTTTCTCGAACTGCCGGCGGCGCAGGGCGAACGGCTTCTCAAGCCGCCCTTCGACACGATCTTCTCGCATCGTCAGACGATGCAGGACGCCATGCGTTTCTCGACGCGCGAACTGAACGAGCTGCAAAGTCGCATCGCTTCCGCCGCCGATCGCGCGCTGGCGTGTGAATTGGCGATTTTCGAAACGCTCTCCGCCAATGTGCTGGCGCAGACCGACGCATTGCAGCAACTGGCGCAAGCCTTTGCGCGGCTCGATGTGATGGCGGCGCAGGCTGAGGTCGCGGAAAAACGCGGCTGGACGCGGCCGCAGATCGACGCCTCGCTTGATTTCGACATCATTGGCGGCCGGCATCCGGTTGTTGAAGCGTCGCTACAGGCGCAGGGCAAGGCCTTCGCCGCCAATGATTGTGATCTCACCGGCGCGGATGCCGGCCGCATCGCCGTCGTCACCGGTCCGAATATGGCGGGTAAATCGACGTTCCTGCGTCAAAACGCGTTGATTGCGCTGCTGGCGCAGGCTGGTTTTTATGTGCCGGCGCAATCCGTTCGGCTCGGCGTTGTTGATCGGTTGTTTTCACGCGTCGGCGCTTCGGACGATCTCGCGCGAGGGCGTTCGACCTTCATGGTCGAAATGGTCGAGACGGCGACAATCCTCAATTGTGCGACGCCGCGTTCGCTCGTCATTCTCGATGAAATCGGTCGCGGCACGGCGACCTTCGATGGTCTCTCGATCGCCTGGGCGACGATCGAGCATCTGCATGAAGCCAACCGGTCGCGAGCGATTTTCGCGACGCATTTTCATGAACTGACGCAATTGTCGAAGCGACTGCCGCGTCTCGTCAATCTCACCATGAAAGTCACCGATCACGCCGGCGACGTTGTGTTTCTGCATGAGGTGATTGAGGGCGCGGCGGATCGTTCCTATGGCGTGCATGTTGCGCAGCTTGCGGGTCTGCCGCCGAGCGTTGTGACGCGCGCTCATGCTATTCTTGCCGAACTGGAAGCCGCCGATCGTCGTGCGCCGGTTGAGGCGTTGATCGATGATCTGCCCTTGTTCAAACATGTCGTTGAAGCGCCGCGTGCGGCGGATGGTTTGCGCGCCGCGCTGGCGGACATCGATCCCGATCAGCTCTCGCCGCGTGAGGCGCTCGCCGCGCTCTATGAATTGAAGGCCAAAGCCTAGGTTCTCACCGCTTGTGCGATGGAAGCCTTCGACTGGTAAAAGACAAGAAACCGTCGGGGAACGCATGATGACAGACAACTGGATCGATCTGAATCCAGCGCTTCAGGCGCTCGATGCGGACGCAAAAAACATTTTACGTGAAGGGGCGATCCGCAAACAGATCCCGCGCGGCACGGTTTTATTTCGCCCCGGCGACAGTTGCGCGCAATTTCCATTTGTCGTGTCAGGATCGATCCGCGTTCAGCGTCTGACAGAGACAGGCAAGGAAATCGTTCTTTATCGCGTGACGGATAATGAAACCTGCATCCTGACCACGGCGGCGCTGGTTTCCGAAGACGCGCATTCGGCGGAAGGCGTCGCCGAAACCGATGTGACGGCCTATATTCTTTCCGCCGAGCGGTTCAACCAGTTGATGAATCTTTCCGCCGGCTTTCGCGCTCTGGTGTTCGATGGTTATGCGCGCCGGATAGCGGCGCTGATGACGCGTATTGAGGAAATCATCTGCGTGCCGGTGAATGTGCGGCTCGCCGAACGCCTGTTGGCGATGAAGAGCGAGGATCAGCGTATCGAAACCACCCAGCAGGCGCTGGCGGCGGATCTCGCCACGGCGCGCGAGGTGATCGGTCGCGCGCTGAAATCCTTTGAGGCGTCAGGCTGGGTGAAGATCACGCGCGGCGGCGTTGAAATCCTCGATCGTCGCGCGCTGACGGCGTTGCGCGACGCGCCCCGCGATTAAATCGTCTTACGCAATCCAGCGCGCGACGACAGGTTGACGCGGCGTCGGCGCGACGGCTTGCGCCGGTCGGCCAATAGCAATCGGCGCCACCGGATTTTCGTCTTTGGGAAGCTGCGCCAGCGCGCGTCCTTCCGGTGTGGCGAGAAAAGGTTGCGAGAGACCGATCCAGCAGGAGCCAAGTCCCTGCGCCTGCGCCGCCAGCATGAGATTTTCCGCCGCCAGCGCGCCATCCGCCTCGATCCACGGTCCCTGTGCGGCGGCCGAAATCACAATCAGCGCCGGCGCACGGTAAAACACATGAAAATCGGGGTCGGCCAGTTTTTGATAAAGCGTCTCGGGAAGTTCAAGCGGCCGTGTGCGCGTCATATAGCTTTTGGCGCCGGCGGAAATCTCGTCGAGTAAGTTGCGATTGAGGATGACCGTAAAACGCCAGGCCTGACGATTAAATGCGCAAGGCGCGCGCGTCGCCGCCGACAACAGACCCTCTATGGTCGCCTTCGATGGCGCATCCGTCAAATAATCGCGCGTCGAATGACGCAGATTGATGGCGTCGAGAATCTCCATGGCGCGCTTGCCTTGATCAGGGTGTTGAGGGCGTCTCGGTTTGCGTGAAGCCCGTATAGGCGTCAATCGCATGGCTGGCGTACATCACCGACGGGCCGGCGCCCATGTAGATGCTCATCGCCAGCGTCTCCATAATTTCCTCGCGCGTCGCCCCCTGCTGGAGCGCGCCCTTGACGTGAAAGGCGATGCAATCGTCGCAACGCGTCGCGACGCCAATCGCCAGCGCCATCAGCTCTTTCGTTTTTGCGTCGAGCGCGCCGCCGGCGCTGGCCGAAACAGCCATCGCCGAAAAGGCTTTCATCGTCTCCGGCGCGCCGCCGCGCAGCGTGCGCATATGGCCGGAAATCAGTTTGATCAGTTCAGGCCAGTCATGCAGCATGGTCGTTCACGCTTTCGTTTTGCACCTATTGATCCCGAGCAGCGTATAGGCAGGGCAGAAATTCAACAAGCCGGTGGCGAGCGGCACAACGCCAATCAATCCCCACATTGTTTTTGGCCCCACCACGGTCATCGCCAGCAACGCCAGCCCCACGACGATCCGCGCAATTTTATCCATGCCGCCGACATTCGCCTGCATTTTATCCTCCTGTCGTTCAGGCGGAACTCTAGGCTGCGCCGATGCGCGATGTCTGTGACTTAGTCATTCATCCCTCATCCGGTTCGCTATTGGCGAAGTCGGTGAGGGGTTTCGCATCACCCTTGATAGCGCGCGAACAGCACCTGCGTGTCGCCATATTTGCGCGCGTCTTCTGACTGGAAAACATCCGGCAGCTCAACGGGCGCCGATGCGACTTCCTCAATCACGATCAGCGCGTCTTTGCATAGCCAGCCGCCGTTGTGCAGGGCGTGCAGCGCGAGGGGCGCGAGGTTTTTGCCATAGGGCGGATCCAGAAAAGCCAGTGAAAAGCGTTCATCGACCGGCGCCTGTCCCAGTTTCGTCGCATCGCGCCGGAAGACGCGGGTGACGCCGCCTTGTCCCAGCGTTTCGATATTGGCGCGCAACAGGGCGCGAGCCGGCGCGCCATCGTCGACGAACAGCGCGCGCGTGGCGCCACGCGACAGCGCTTCCAGACCCAGCGCGCCGGAGCCGGCGAAGAGATCAATGACCGTCGCGCCGGAAACCGGATCGTCAAAGGCATGTTGCAGAATGTCGAAGATCGACTCGCGCAGCCGGTCCGAGGTCGGCCGAATGTCCGGCGTCGAAGGCCCGGAAAGCGTTCGTCCGCGCAGCGCGCCACCGACAATCCGCATAAATTTATCCGTTTTGCATGGCGGTTAGGCGCCGCGTGGCTTGCGTGGTCCTGCGCCGCGCGGTCCTTTTCCGGGGCCGCCGCCAGATCTTGGAGCAGATCTTGGGCCAGATCTCGCGTCAGGCCTGCTGCGGGGCTTGTCGTCGGCTTTGTAACCAGGCTTGTCACCGAACT
>JALRFG010000062.1 GCA_023253795.1 Methylocystis sp. | reverse complement strand
AGGATTACGGCTGAAAAATGGCGGCGGGGATGACGATCGCCGCAGGCGTTTGATTAAAGTTTCGGCGGCGCCGTAATCACTTCAAGGTAGTTATAGCTGGCGCACATGTCGGCGTAGCGATTTTCCGGCAGTTTGCAGGCCGGCGGCGCCATGACGAGCGAGGGGTAGGTCTTTTTCTTGGAGACCGTATAGGTCTCCTTGTTGACGCGGTCCGCCGCGCATCCGGCTGCCGTCAGCGCCCCGACTATGATGATCAGTTTTTTCATTGATCTGAAAAAATCCCCCACTCGTCTTGCCGGCACTTTCGTTCGAATGGTCTTTTTTTTCAAGTGCTGACGCGTCGCGTGGGCGCGGACGGCATTTTTGCGCGGCCGATGCGTTTGGATGGCGGCAGGCCGGGTCGCCTGTGATACTGAAAAATGCATCACAGCATTCGCTGGCGCATCGGGCGGAAAGGGTCGCCTCGATGAAGCGGCTGCATTGGGGGGAGTAATGATCTACTACGCGATCAAGATCTTCATATCAGCGTCGCTGATCGTTCTGATCTCGGAAATCGCCAAGCGCTCGACCGGCTTTGCGGCGCTGGTGGCCTCCTTGCCGCTCACCTCTCTGCTGGCTTTTGTCTGGCTGGGCGTTGAGGGCGCAGAACCGGAAAAAATCGCGGAACTCTCCAGCCAGATTTTCTGGCTGATCGTGCCGTCGCTGGTTTTATTCCCGCTCCTGGCCGTGCTGCTCAGAGCCGGGACGAACCTGTGGGTGAGTTTGACGATCGCTTCCGCCGCCACGGCTCTTGCCTATCTGGCTTTGCTGCCGGTGCTTAAAAAATTCGGTCTCATTGAATGAGGTAAAAAGGTTGCGCCGGCCGTCAAACGCATGACGGCCGGCGCTTCAACGTAATCAGGCGTTTTTCTGCGAGAAGCCGACGCCAATCCAGCTCATGCCGGCGAAAAACAGATCAACGCCGAGAAATGCGCCGATCACCCAAAGGCTCGACACCGGCCATTGAGCGAGAATAACCGCGCCAAGCAAAAGCGACAGCACGCCCGAGATGGCGATGGCCATGCGCGGGGCGCTTTCGGGCAGTTGGAACGAAAGATAGGTGCGGACCAATCCCGAACCAATCAAGCTGGCGCCGATCATCAGCGTAAAGATTCCGGCGGCGAGCATCGGATTTTGAATAGCTCCGACGCCGGCGACGATGTACAGCACGCCGATCGCCAGCCACAGAAAGAAATGACGCCACGTCCGCATAGCGAAACCATGCGCCACTTCGACAACGCCGCTCACGACCATCGCAACGCCAACAACAAACACGCTCGAAATCGTGGTCAGCGTGACGCTGCCCAGCGCAATGCCGCCGGCCAGAGAGAGCAACACGCCAAAGGCGACGGTCCATCCCCAATTCTGTTTGAGTGTCGAGAAATTCAGTTCATCAATTGGCGCGTTGGATGAATAGCTCATGATGCCTCCTAAAACTCCAAAAAACCGCCCAGTCCGCTGCGCGCAAATAAAGATGCGTGACAACTTTGGCGGAAACATTTTGACCAGATGGATATAGGCTGAAGCAGGGTTAAAAAGAAGAAGCGCAAAGCAGTCGTTGCCATTTGCTTATATGATTGAAATAAAAAGATAATATTCAGGCTGCGCCGATGCGGGGCCGAGTGTCGCCGCCTCTGATGTGCGCTGCCGCACATCACCCTGCGCCGGGCGACTTTAATCCTTCGTAAAGGATAAATGCAGGGAGGGTTTGGGTGATGGCTTACAGCTTCGACAGCAGTTTCGGTCGTGAATCGTTGCGTCGTCAGTTCCGACTGTCGATTGGTCTGATTGTCGCTATGGCGGTCGCGACATTCGTTCTTGGATTTTCCTTGCCTGTCGAGCATGCGCGGCACACGGCGCAGCTTGATCTCGGCAGCGATATGATGGGCCGATTTGTCCCGATGAACGAATAGTCATGGATGAACGAATGGTCATGGCGGCCAGACAAGACGCGCGTTGTCGCCAGGCCCTTGCGGAAGGGCCTCCTTCGGATCATTTACGGCGGAGAGAACATTCCTTTCCGTAAATGATCGCCGCCGCCAGAGTCGGGGGCGGGGGCAAAAGATTTCACATGTCGATTTTAGATGCGCTTTACGCCGCTTTCGCCTCCAATCAGCTTTTGGTTGGCGGCGTTGGCACGCTGGTTTTTGGCTCGGCGATGTATGTGTTGCGCGCTGTGCCGGAGAGCATCGGGGATGTTCTCGGCAAGACGCTCTGGACGACGGTTTTTGTCGAGAGCCTGTCCAATGAATATCGGGACGTCGACGCTTTCATCGAGCGACATCGGCTCAATTTTTTCAGCCGATCACTCGAAATCAAAGATGGATCGCTCAAAACCGGCTTTGGCGGCGGCTGGGGACGTTATGCGGGCGTTCTGTTCAAATATTCAAAGACGAAATCGACCCAGCAGGTTGCGCCTTTTGAAACGATTACGGTGTCTTTCCTGACGCGCGATCGCAAGCTTGTTGAGCGTTTCATGCAGGATTGCCGGCCGGAAGAGCATAAAAACGCAATTTACGTCTCCATGTATGCGGCCGGCGGCTTCAGCGGCGGCCTGCGCCGCCGCAAGCGCGGACTGGATACGGTTTTTGTCGATGAGGCGATCAAGGAACGACTGGTTCGTCGTCTCAACTGGTTTCTTGGCGCTGAAGAATGGCATTCGACGCGCGGCGTTCCGTGGAAGTTGGGCATGATTCTTCATGGGCCGCCCGGAACAGGCAAGACGAGCCTTATTCACGCGCTCGCTTCCGAATTCGGATTCGACATCAAATACATCAAATCCTTGCATGGGCTGGGCACCGCATTCCTGTCTGGAGCGCGCAACGATCTTTTTGTGATTGAGGATATTGATACGATCGCCAATGGCCTCAGGCGCGATGCGACGGGCGACAAAGGTTCATCGGAAGATCGCAATTTTCCGGGTGCGCCACTGCATGAAATTCTCAACGCCATGGATGGCATGCAGACGCCCGATGGTCTGAAGTTCATCGTGACGACAAATCACATCGACAGACTCGATCCGGCGATTATTCGTCCCGGACGCATTGATGATGTGATTGAGATCGGTCCGCTCTCGCATGAAAGCGCACGTCGAATGTTCCGGGCTTTTTACGGTCATGACGGCGTCGGCGCCTATGCGCCGCGCACGGGCGCCGAGCTGCAATTGATGTTTTCAACAATGACGGCGCAAGAAGCCGAGGCCGCGTTGGTTCAGGAGCCGGCGGCGAGGGTTTAGGACGGGGCTTTGAGAATGCGTCTCACGCGCTGCGTGCGAGGCGCGGGCTGTTTCAGGATTCTAGATATTGACGCATTAATTCCGCCTTCTGGCGGTCGAATTCGTCATCATCGATCTCACGCTTCTCTCTTTTTTTGACCAGTCCCGCCAGGGCGGCCAAATGCTCGTTTTCGGGAATGGCCGAAACTGCGACGCCGAGCTTTTTGCCTTTCATCAGCAGATTTATTTTGTTCTCGATGAATTGCGCCGAGAGATTATGCACGTTCTCGATCACCAGATTGACCGTCCCTTCCTGAATGGTCAGGTTGGTCATGATCCGTCCAGGCGCGGACTGAATGGATTTAATGTCGTCGAGCCGAATGGTTTTTGATTTCAGGCCGAAGAAAAGACCGCGGCAGAGCAGCAAAACGCGCCTGTCTGTCACCAGGATCAGCCACATGTCATGATTATAAAGTCCTTCGCCAATCGCGAGGATGTCTTCTTCCGGGAAAATGGCGTCTTCGACGTCATTCAGGGCACGGCTGGAGAGGGTGAGGTGGCCGGAGCTTTTTTGAATGATCTCATTGAGTTTTTTCCGGACGTCTTCCGGTTTAGCGCTTTTAAAATCAAACACATGTGCCTCCAGAAAGCCTTCAAGCGCGCCGATATGACGTTTTGTCGATCATATAGTCCAAGCTCTGCGATCCTCAAGCGATGGCCCGGATTAGGGCGTTCGGCGGCATGCGGGTCTCCGGCCGGGCTCACGCCTGCGCGCGCTAAGGCGAAGCGCTTGACGCGGGGCAAGTTACCGCAGTTGCGAATAAACGGCGGACACGCAATTGTCGCAGGCGGATATTATCGCATTAAATCAAACGGTTAATAGTGCCCCCGTCTGTCTTGACTTCACTAAGGGGCAAACATATTGTGCGCGCGGCTTGAAAGGTTCGGCGCTTGCGTCGGGCCTCTTACCCGCTTCCTTGGGAGCCTTCGCCCCGCCTGTTTCCGGCTTTCGCCGCATCGCTGATTTCGCACGAGTTTTCGTGCGATGGAGACCGCCGATGATCGACGACCGGGAAGATGCGGAGCAGGCGGCGCTGAATGCGAGACTGCAAAGACTCGATGCGGCGCTGCGTAAGGTCGAGGAAGAGAAAGCTGCACAGGAGACGCCGCCGCCGGCGCGCAAGGGCTTCACGCATGCAATGCGCGTGGGTCTGAACGCCGTGTCGGAATTCATCGGCGCGGTCCTTCTTGGCGGCGTCCTGGGGTGGCAGGCTGACAAGTGGCTCGGCACCGAGCCCTGGTTGTTGATTGTTTTGCTCGGCCTTGGGGTCGCTGCGGGCTTCTACAACCTCTATCGCGTCGCGCGGCCGAGAGGCGCAACCGATGCGGACAATTTGGATCAGGACGCCTGAGGCGTCGACAGAAGGGCCGGGCGGCGACGTCCGGGCAGGGCGATGAGCGCGGAAGAAACGGTATCCCAGCCCAATCCGATCGAGCAGTTTGAACTGCACCGGATTTTCCCGCTGGAAATTAACGGCATTGAGACCTCCTTCACTAACGCCTCGCTGTTCATGCTGTTGGCGGCGCTGGGCGTTGTCGCGCTGATGGTGCTGGCCACCTCGCGTCAGGCCATTGTGCCGGGCCGCATCCAGTCGCTCGCCGAAATGCTCTATGAGTTCGTGGCGAATATGGTTCGTCAGACGGCGGGCAAGGAAGGCATGAAGTTCTTCCCCTTCGTCTTCTCGCTGTTCTCGTTCATTCTGATCGCCAATCTGATCGGCCTTGTGCCCTACACCTATTCGGTGACCAGTCAGATTGTCGTCACCTTCGCCTTCGCCGCTTTGGTGTTGACGCTGGTCGTCGTTTACGGCGTCTATCGCAACGGCCTCGGCTTCCTGAAGCTCTTCGTGCCCCACGGCGTGCCGTTGCCGGTGCTAGTTGTGCTGGTGCCGATCGAGATCATCTCCTTCCTGTCGCGTCCGATCTCGCTGTCGGTTCGTCTTTTCGCCAACATCCTCGCCGGCCATATCACGCTCGCGGTGTTTGGCGGCTTTGTCGTGCTGCTGCTCGCCTCGAATGGCTGGTCCTTCCTGGCGCCGGTGCCGCTGCTGGCAATTGTCGCGCTTTATGCGCTGGAGTTGCTGGTCGCCTGCCTGCAGGCGTTCGTGTTTTCCGTCCTCACCTGCGTTTATCTGAACGACGCAATTCACCCGGGCCACTGATAAACGACCAACAATAAACGTCGGCCTCATTAACGAACTGGAGAAAGACCATGTCAGAATATCAGCTCATCGGCGCGGGCCTCGCCGCGATCGGCACTGGCGCCGCCGCCATTGGCGTTGGCATCATTTTCGGTAACTTCGTCAACGGCGCCCTGCGCAATCCGTCGGCGGCTTCGAGCCAGTTCACCAACGCCATCATCGGCGCGGCGCTTGCCGAAGGTCTCGGCATCTTCGCGTTTCTGATCGCGATCCTGCTCTTCCTGAAAGCCTAATTCAGGCTTGTCGTCGGCCGAATGGCCGACGCGTCGCAAGGCTTGTCCGCCGCGTGAATGTCACGCGGCGGACGTTCCATTATGTTCTGACAGCCGTGATGTCCGACAGGACGAGCGATCGGAAACAGACCCATGAAAATGACGATCATTTCTCCCGCCTTCGCCGCAGAGAGCGAGCAGGAAACGCATGAGACCGTCGGCGCGACCGGTGGCGAGGCGCATCACGAAGGCGGCTTTCCGCCCTTCCAGCAGGAAAATTTTGCGCCGCAAATCGTTTGGTTGATCGGCATTTTCGGCATTCTCTATCTTCTGATGTCGCGCGTGGCGCTGCCGCGCGTTGGCGGCATTCTGGAGAATCGCGAGACCAAGATCGCGTCCGATCTTGAGGCTTCGCGCGAGATGCAGGCCAAAGCGCAGGCCGCCGCCCGCGCCAATGAAGAGAATATCCGTCTTCGTCGCGAAGAGGCTCAGGCGATCGGCCGTGACGCCCAGCAAAAAATCGCCAATGAAGCCGCCGCCCAGCGCACCCGCGCTGAAACGGAGGCCGCCGAAAAAATCCGCGCCGCCGAAGCGCGTATCAGCGCCGCCAAGACGCAGGCGCTTGGCAATGTCGAGCAAATTGCGATCGACGCCGCCGCATCAATTATCGAGAAGCTCTCCGGCGCGGGCGTCGACAAGGATCGCCTTGTCGCCGAATATCGCAACGTGAAGTCGAGCTAAAGGAGTCGCCTGATGCCCGCAATTCACTTTGACGCCGAATTTTATGTGCTGGTTGGCTTCACGCTGTTTCTCGGCGTGTTGCTGTGGACCGGCGCGCATTCGAAATTCACCGCGGTGATCGACACGCGCATCGACCGCATCAAGAACGAACTGTCGGAAACCGAGCGCCTGCGCACGGAAGCCGAGAGCCTGCTCGCTTCATTCGAAAAGAAGCGGGAAGAGGCCGAGGCCGAGGCCCGTTCGATTGTCGCGCAAGCGAAAGAAGAAGCCGAGCTGATCGCCGCCGAAGGCCGTCGCAAGCTCGATGAGTTCATGACGCGCAGCGTCAAGCAGGTCGAGCAGAAAATCGCCCAGGCTGAAGCCCAGGCTTCCGCCGAAGTGCGCGCCGCCGCCGCCGATGCGGCGGTCAAGATTGCTGAAGGCGTGCTGAGCAAGGGAACCGGCGCCGGCAAGGATTTTGTTTCCGCCGGCATCAACCAGATTAAAGCGCTGGGACACTAATTTCCTGTCGCCCGCCAGCGCGGCGGGCGATGCGGTTCGCTTTTAAAAATTACTGCGCCGGTTGTTCTTCCGGCGCGGGCTGTTGTGAAGGGGCTGGCGCGCCGCGCCGGCCCTTTTTCTTGCCGCCAGCTGGCTTCTCGCCCTTCTCGGAGCCGCCCTCTGCGAAGCCGACAATCACCTCATATTCTTCCTGAGCGCGTTTGCCGACCATCGGCGCCGTAATCGTATCGGCGAGAAGGTGAAAGTCGCCGCGTGTGCCGCCTGCCGGAATGGTTGTGGTCACGCGATAGGTTTTGCTGCTGATCTCGGCGTAGGTCTTGATGTTGCGCAAAGCGACGCGGATCGTTGCGCCATAACTTCCCGGCGCGCCAACCGGGCCGAGCACCGCGCCGCCTTCAATACCGACTTTGATCGCGACGTCGCTTCCGTCGACCTCGCATTCGCGCGCGGTGCGATCAATCAGGAGCTGATAGCGTACGCTATGCACATCGGCGTCGGCGGGAACGCGAATATTCGACGCGCCATTGTCGATGAAGACGGAGGGGCAGTCCTGCGTGACATTCTTGAGGCCCTTCGGCGCCTCGCCGCCAAACATCGTCGGCATTTTGAGCGAGGGCATGTCGATCGCGTGGGCGGAGCCGGCGACCATGCAGCCGCCGAGGATTAGCAGAGCGAGGCGCTGCTGGCGCCAGGGCAATTTTCCGGATGTTTTTGTCGTCATGCGGAAGACTCTCTTACGGCAGTTTGGCGAAACCATCCTTGAAGCCGCCGAGGGTGAGGGGAAGACCGATTCCCTCGTCGGGAACCTGATGGATGATGTAGGTGGCGCTCTTGCCGTTTTTCAACTGGTCGATGAGCTTGTCATCCATCGTCACTTCCGCGACGCAACCGCTCGGCAGGCATTTGACGAAACCGGCCCGGCCAATTTCGGCGTCGTCGATCTTGAGACCGAGGCCATTGGGCAGGAGGACGCCGAGCGGGGCGATGATCCGCATCAGTCGGCTTTTGCCGTCGCTGGTTTTAAGGACAATGACAACAAGGTTGGCGTTGGCCTTGTCTTCCGCGACGACGCTCTGGATCAGGGCGCATTGTTCGCGCGCAGCGCCGGCCGGTTGCTCGCAGCGTAATTCCCAGTCGCCAAACTTGCCTTTGACCACGCCTTGCGCGTGGCTTTCGCCGGTTGCGAAAACGGCGGCCAGCGCGCAGCAAAACGCCGCGACCTGTTGTCGCAATAAAGTGGTTTTTTTCGCAGTGCGAAAATTCATGATCCCGGCTCCAGCCGCAAGCGCCATAACCCCGATATCAGCAGAAGCGCGGCGTATCCACGACGGTTCGCCCAAATCGGAGCTTCAATTTTGCCTAACAAATGCGCCTGATCTGTCAAGCGGATGGGACGTCCCTGAAGGGTCTGCGGCGCGCTTTTCTTTGCGCAGCTTTGCTGTATAAATGTGCGCTGCAGCAATTGCGCTCCCCGCATGATTGTGGTTGAACCGGCGACAATCGCGCCGCTTCGGCCATCCCAGGGCCCAGAAAGCGCGAAAATTGCTTTGAAAACAAGTTGAACCGCAAAGGTGCGAAAGGCGACCTGCATGTCCACGGACACACGTCATATGATCTCTCGCGGCGCGCTGGCGGCCGCCGTGGCGCTTCCCATTGTTTTCCTTGCCGGTATGGCTTGGGCGCAGGTTGAGGGTCAGCCGACCCCGGGCGGCGTCGGACTTCCGGCGACCGTGACCGAAGTCGGGCGTGAGACGCAGTTTTTCTACAACAGCATTCTGCTGCCGATCATCACCTTCATCGCCATCTCGGTTCTGGGTCTGCTGATTTACGTGTGCTGGAAGTTCAACGAGCAGGCGAACCCGGTGCCGTCGAAACTCACCCATCACACGGGTCTGGAAATCGTCTGGACGCTGATCCCGATCCTGATCCTGGTCTTTATCTCGATCCCCTCCTTCCGTCTGATGACCAAGCAGGTCGAAATTCCGGAAGCGGCGATCACGATCAAGGTGACCGGCAACCAGTGGTACTGGTCGTATAAATATCCTGAGGATCAGGGCGGCGGCTTCGGCTTCGATCAGCTGATGAAGGCCGATGCGGATCTGGTGCCGGGCGATGTGCGTTTGCTCTCGGTCGACAATGAAGCGGTTGTGCCGGTCAATGAGGTCGTCAAGCTGCAAATCACCGCGAATGACGTGATCCACTCCTACGTCATTCCCGCCTTCAGCATTCGTATGGACGCCGTGCCCGGTCGTCTGAACGAAACCTGGTTCAAGGCCGAGAAGGAAGGCCTGTATTACGGCCAGTGCTCGAAGATCTGCGGCAAGGATCACGCCTTCATGCCTGCGGCGATCCGCGTGGTGAGCCGCGAGAAATATGACGAATGGCTGGCGGAGTCGAAAAAGAAGTATTCCGCCGCCGAATCGCCGGTCAAGCTCGCCGCAAGTGAGACGATCCGCTAAACCCATAAATATAAAAACGTTACGACACGTCGAGGAACAGGAAGATGGCGAGTTCAACAGCCGGGGCGCATGATCATCCGACAGGATTGCGTCGTTTTCTCTTCTCCACCAATCACAAAGACATTGGCACGCTCTATCTGATCCTCGCCGTCATCGGCGGCATGGTCGGCTTGCTGATGTCCGTCGCGATCCGCGCCGAACTGATGCATCCCGGCATGACCGTGTTTCCGGGACTGGCGCAGATGCTCAACGGCGCCGACGCGTCGATGGCGACAGACGCCGGCAAGAATCTCTACAACGTCGGGGCCAAGAACTACCAGGGCTCGGGCCTCGCGGTCGAATGGATCGAGGTCGAAGGACCTCTCCTCGATGCGTGGCCGCCGCGAGGCCTGACCCGGCTGCTGGCCGGCGTGCCCATCGAAC